>JAKALI010000850.1 GCA_021813195.1 Pseudomonadota bacterium | reverse complement strand
GGCGGCCGAGCGATGGTTCGGGCTGCTCGATACCGGGGTCACCGCCGACGTCGTTACGGTAGCCGATGCCTGTCGGGCGTACGTCACGGATCGGCGCAGCGAGAAGGGCGACGCAACAGCGCACGACGCCGAGAAGCGATTCGAGCGCACGATCTACTCGAACGCGCTCGGCGCGCGGCCGCTCGACAAGATCCGCGCGGCGCACCTCAAGGCATGGCGCGAGAACCTCGGTTTATCGCCCGCCACCTCGAATCGGACCCTGATCGCCCTCAAGGCGGCCTTAAATCTCGCCGTGACGCAGCGACAAGTCGCCGCGTCGCAGGCGCAGGAATGGCGCGACGTGAAGCCGCTTAAGACGGCTGGGCGCCGTCGCGACCTCTTTCTCGACCTGGCGCAGCGGCAGGCGCTCATCGCTGCGAGTGCTGGCGCAGCAAAGAATCTAATCCTCGCCGCGACCTTGACCGGCGCTCGAGCGGGCGAGTTGGTCAACGCCCTACGCTCCCAGTTCGACGCGCGGACGCGCTCCATGACGTTCATCGGCAAAACCGGATCCCGCTCGGTCACGCTGTCGCCGGCCGCGGTGACGCTATTCAAGGAACTCGCGGCGGGCAAGGAACCGGCCGACCGGCTGCTGCTGCGCGACGACGGCAAGCCCTGGGCGCATTCCGATTGGGACGAGCTTGTGCGGGAGGCCGCAACGCGGGCGAATCTGCCGGCCGGGGTTTGCCTGTACACCTTGAGGCACTCGTTCATCACGCAGGCGATCAACAGCGGCATGTCGACGCTCGTGGTCGCCCGGCTCGTCGGGACAAGCGTCACGATGATCGAACGGCATTACGGGCACCTCGTTCCGGCAGCGGCCCGCGAACAGCTCGCCGCGGTGAGGATGGCATGAGTATCAAAAAGGCACGAGGAAAAGTCCGGGGTAAACGCAAGCGCGCAGTGACGTTAGACGATTTCTTTATGACGACGCCCGAGGGAGAGGTCGTCAAATTCTGGAAGATCGCGTATCGGAACGCGCTTGGCTCGGACCAGCGACAACGCCCGAGGATGGCGCGGGGCGCAGCAACCCGCGCGACAGCGGAAAGATTCGGTTTCACTGAGAGAAAAGTGCAACGCACCCTGGAAGCATTTGGGCGCCCGGCAATCGCTCGCCAGCAACTCGCCGATGAGATGCTGGCCCAGCACAAGGCGGCGTTCGATCTTTTTGCCGCTGTCCAGAAAATCTTTGGTTCGACGGCGGTTGATCGATGTGGGCGCGGTCTGGAGTTGGTCGATATCTTGCCGAATGCAGTGAAAAGCGCTGCCGTGCGGATCGCGACGCTCGAGAGCGAAGCGGCAGAGTTGCGCGCGTCCAATGCGAAGCTTATTGGCGAGCGCGACGCGGCTGTCAACCGTGCAATGAGAGCTGAATCGGACGCCGATCGAGCCAAGGCTAGCAACGTGTATTACAGCGGCGTTCGTCGTACCTAGAAACCGCCTCCGAAGTTTCGCCGACAAATTAGGGTCCAACACAGTCGGCAAAGTTGTCGGCGAAAACGCCAGCGGTGCAGATAGACCTTCCGCATGTGGACACGCACATACTCGTGCGTAGCATGCGATGTCACATCACAAGAAATGAGGTGTGACAGATGATCAGATCAGTTCAACCGCTCCGTCTCGGAATTCCCGAAGCCGCTGGGGCGCTCCGAATTTCGAGAGCGTACCTTTACGAAAAAATTCGGCGCGGCGAAATCCGTGCAACGAAGGACGGCGCTCGCACGTTCATCGCGTTGACCGAGCTACAGCGCTACGTCGCCGCAACCGAGAAGTCGGCCGCCTGATGCGCGCGCATCACTCGAACTAGTGCGAATGCAGAAGACCTAACCGTAATTGAAAAAGCCGCACGCCTGGCAGGGCTAATGCGGCTTGAGGAAACGAGCGATGGAATCCTATCACTTTGTGCGCGGCGCGCGCGTGAAATTTCGAGGGGGCGAGGCGCGGGGCGAGGCGTTAACAGGCGACGCCAGGCGGCTCCGAGGAATGTCCACTTTTTCGCTCGCCGAACTCGAGCGAATCCGGCCATACGTCCCAAGCCCCAGCGCGTGGTTGATCAAGGCCAAGACGGAGGCCAATCTGATGAAGGTCGATCGCCGCCGCGCCGCGAACTGGGCTTGGAAACCGCACAGGCCGTTCAAAGAGCGGACCGCGCCATGAAGCCGCAACACGACTATCAGGACCGCGCCGAGCGATTCGCACCGAAAACCATCGATGAAATTCGCGACGCGGCGAGGCAAATGCTTCGCGACGGCCTGGGCGAAAACTCCGTGGCAGATGCACTGCAGCTCGACGTGAACGCAGCCCGGCGGCTGATCGGGCAATGCGCGGGGTGCGATACATGATCGACCTCGCCGCATTACCGCTCGGCGACCATCGGCTTGCACACGACTGCAAACCGAACTCGCGCACGAAGCCGCTGCACGTCAAGGTCGATGGCGCCGGGCTCGTGTACACCTGCCATCGGTGCGGCGAATCGGGCGGATCGCGATCGCACACGACGGTACGCAAGCTCAACGTCAACACGGCATCCGAGCCGCGGCAATACACCACGCTATCGCAGTACGGACGGGATCTATGGGATGGGTGCAAGGCGATCGGCGGTGCTGCGCGCGAATATCTCGAAGCTCGCGGATGCGCGATCCCGCCAATTGACGGCGATCTACGATGTCACGATCAACTGCGGCACCCATCCGGCCACGAGGGTCCGGCGGTAGTCGCTTTGGTAACGAGTGCGGCAACCGGACTGCCGCTCAGTCTGCATCGAAC
>JAKALI010000849.1 GCA_021813195.1 Pseudomonadota bacterium | reverse complement strand
GCGCTCCCCATTCGGTTAGCACACCTGTGTCGGGCCGAAAAGATCGATCCGAAACCCGTCGCGCTGGGCCGCGTAATGCAGTTATGATGTGGCGCGGTTGAGCGAGACCGAAGTTGGCGCTCCTGCCAAGTCATCCGTTCGGCTCGCAATTAAAGCTTGAGGGGAGAGCATGACGTCGACACTCAAGGAGCCGCGCGGCGCGCAGTCGAGTAGCTTCGCCAAATTCTCGAACCCGGACTGGACAGCCAAAGGTGAGCCGCGCGCCCGTGTTTCCCTTGTCCACCTCGATACCGTTTGGATCAATACGGGATCGTTGTGCAACATCACCTGCCGCAACTGCTATATTGAATCCAGTCCATCGAATGATCGGCTCGTCTATATCTCGGCTCAAGAGGCTGCCGAAATCCTGCACGAAGCCAAGTCGCTCGGCGTGCGCGAAATCGGGTTCACGGGGGGAGAGCCTTTTCTCAATCCGGAGTTCATGGATATTCTGGAACGCACCTTGATTATGGGCTTTGAGGCGCTCGTGCTAACGAACGCGATGACGCCGATGCAGCGTCCACAGGTCAAGGACGCGCTGAGCCGGATGGCTTCGGCACATTCCATCGCTCTGACGATCCGCGTCAGCCTTGATCACTATACGTCCGATCTGCACGAGGAAGAGCGCGGAACCGGCTCCTGGGAAAAGACACTTGCGGGAGTCGATTGGCTCTTTGCAACGGGCATACGCGTCGCGATCGCCGGCCGGTCGTGTTGGGGCGAGGCGCAGGATACCGCTCGCGCTGGTTATCAGAGGCTGTTCTCCAAGCGCGGCTGGCCACTTCAAGCGAGTGATGTACGAGATCTCGTTATTTTCCCGGAAATGGACCTGCGTGTTGACGTTCCCGAGATCACGCCTCAGTGCTGGGGTATTTTAGGCAAGCGACCAGAGGCGATGATGTGTGCGACCTCGCGCATGGTTATCAAGCGCAAAGGTATGTCGCGGCCATCTGTCGTGCCCTGCACGCTGCTGCCGTATGATCAGGCTTTCGATATGGGGGCCACGCTTAAGGAGTCGATGCAGGCCGACGGCGGCATGTTCGCCAAGGGCGCGGTCAAGTTGTGCCACCCGCACTGCTCTAAATTCTGCGTGCTGGGCGGCGGTAGCTGCTCGTAGCGGCACCGCTTGGCGTCGCGGGACACAGTTGAGCCCCGCGTGTTAACGTCACCACGCGGGGCTCGTTTCGTGCCGGGTCCGACCGGCTGCAAGAGCGCAGCTTACTTCTTCACCAGCGCGTCGCGGATCTCTTTCAGGTAGATCTCACTTGCAGGCGGAGCAGCGGGCGCTTCTGCCGCCTTCTCCTTTTCGAAGCGCCGCTTCATTTCGTTGATCGCCTTGACCAGCATGAAGACCGCGAATGCAACGATGAGGAAGCTGATGACGTTGTTGATGAACGTGCCGATATTCATCGTCACGGCATCTTTGCCATTGGCCGCTTCGGCTAGGGTCCACTTGATGTTCGAAAAGTCGACACCGCCGATGAGCAATCCGATTGGGGGCATGATGACATCGTTGACCAGCGAGGAAACGATCGTGCCAAAAGCCCCGCCGATGATGATACCGACGGCCATGTCGATCATGTTGCCTTTGACGGCAAACTCTTTGAATTCTTGAAGCATTCCCATTTTCTTCTTCCCCTAAGATGCAATCTCGCACGTCGCCGGCGCGAAGATACCCGTTCAAGCACGTTCCAAAATGGCCCAAACCGTTGAATGGCGGGGCCCATTCAAGCGACCCTGGATGAGGATAGCCTGCCGGCAACGTGAGAACGTACGTGGACTTTGGCTGCCCCGCAATCCTCTTTAGACTGATAGCATAAAGTCCGTGGAATGCATTGATTGTCAGATGTCGATTGCGTGTCGCGCGAATGTTGAACCGAGTTGTTCTTGACGTGGGCTGGGTGTCAAATTGACACCGAATCTGGTGCCTATGGAGTTCGTTCGAGCGCCTGGGAGGCGCCTGGAGAGGTGCACACATGATCGAGTACAAGGAACGAAAGCCCTACTGGCGGCATACGAAATGGCAGATGATGGCGAGCTTGCTGCCGTTCCTGACCGTCATTGTCGTGCTGCCGTTGTATGCCGACCGATTGAATTCGAACAAATTCCTCGGGTTTCCTTTGGGTTACTTTCTCGCCGCCCACGGTCTCGTGCTGATTGCGGTCGTAACGGTGGCGAGCTTCGTTAGCCAACAAGACGCCATCGACCACTGGCACGGGGCCCACGAAGACAACTGAGCTGAACTGGCTGATGTCGATCGTGCTGTCCCAACCGGGTGGGCAAGAGCTGAGCCCCGCCGAGCATCGAGCGTGAAAGAACGGGGCGGCATACCCCACGCTGAGGATGTTGGCGGTCCTCTCGACCACTTCCAGGATCCAGACGAAACAGGCTACGAACCGGCATGGCAATCCCGACTTCCCTCCGTGGCGTCAATCCGAGGCTCGGCACCTATTACGGCATTTTCCTGGGTGCTTTTACCTCGCTCTCCCTGGTTGCGCTCATTCTTGAGGGACTGGGCGTGGGGCCCCACCGCCTGAGCCTCGCTCTCCTTGCTGGGCTTTTCCTGTTGCTCGCCATCATCGGCTTGGGGACACGATCCTCGGAACCGCTCGATTTTTTCGCAGCGGGACGTCGCGTGCCCGCCTTTTTTAATGGTTTGGTTTTGGCCATGTCGGCGTTTGGCGCAACAGGCTTCGTGATACTGACGGGACTGTTCTTCGTCATCGGGTTCGACGCGTTGTTCATCGCAATCGGTGCGCTGGCCGGATTT
>JAKALI010000848.1 GCA_021813195.1 Pseudomonadota bacterium | reverse complement strand
GGTTTCGGTGGTCAGGTCCGTCGACCACGGCAAGCGGGTGTCACAGGCTTGGCACCACGCCTTCATGACTTCCCCGTGCATATGGATCAAATTGCGCGAACCGGCCATCTCATGGAGCTGGTCGACGTTCTGGGTGATCAGGGTCACGGTCCCCGGGTGCTCGCGTTCGAGTCTGGCGAGAGCATGGTGCGCGGCGTTGGGTTTGACTGTGCTGTGGAGCCTGCGGCGCATGTTATAGAAGTCGTGCACGAGGCTGGGCGCCTCCGCAAACCCCTCGGGGGTCGCAACTTTGCGCCAATCGTATTTTTCCCAAATCCCGCCGGCGGTGCGGAACGTATCGACGCCCGATTCTGCGGATATGCCGGCTCCGGTCAGAATGACGATGCGCTCGAAATACTCCATGCGTGTTGCCCTCTGGCCTGGTGGGATGCCTCGCATTCGGACTTGGCTGCTTCGCTGAAACAATTCAAGGTGTCTCACATGTCCAATTTTTTCGATGCGACGGCAGATTTGGCGGGAGGTCTGCTGCGTTTGGGTTGGTACACCGGCATTGGTGAGATGGCCGGGGTTATCGCGGCCCGAACGGGGCATGAGCCGCCGCGGGTGCGCCGCGCAGTTCCAGGCCAGCGTGAAGTCTTGACCGACATTTTGGATCTGTTGCGCCGGGACGCTGAGCTCGTGCGCTCAGGTGCAGCCGTTGCGGGTGGTGAACCGGCAGCCGGGCTCGTCGATCACTTGAACCGCATTCGCGCGTTGATGGCGGACGTGCCGGGGGCCATCGCCCGGCGCCGCAATGCGACGACGCGCACGGGTGCGGAGCAGACCTCGACCGCCGGCTTGCCAGACTATTATGCCCAGGATTTTCATTTTCAGGACGGGGGGTATCTGACCGAACGTTCCGCGCGCCTTTATGACGTGCAAGTCGAAACTTTGTTTCGCGGCACGGCGTTCGCGATGCGCCGGCAGGCCTTGGGACCCATCGCCGAATTCGTCAGAGGTCGCGATCAGCGCCATCTCAGCCTGCTCGACGTCGCCTGCGGAACGGGCCGCTTCTTACGCGAGGCGCGCTGCTCCTATCCTGCCATGACGCTCATCGGTCTGGATCTGTCGCGCGCATATTTGTCCGAAGCTGAACGGCACCTCTCAGGACTGCGGCGCGTGACGGGGCTTGAGGCCAATGCGGAGTCCATTCCACTGCCGAACGCCAGCCAGGATATCGTCACCTGCATTTATTTGTTCCACGAATTACCGCCGGAAGTCCGCCGGATCGTTGCGGCCGAGATCGGCCGTGTGCTCAAGCCGGGCGGGCTCTTCGTTTTCATCGACAGTCTGCAACTGGGCGACCGGACCGGCGGCTGGGACGGCTTTTTGGAAGGATTCCCCGAGCGGTTTCACGAGCCCTATTATCGCCACTACTTGATCGATGATTTGGATCGGGTTTTTGCAAATGTCGGTCTTCTGGCTCAGGCAACGTGGTTTGCGTTCTTGTCGAAAGTGATGGTGCGTCGCAAGCCAGAGTGAGGTTCCAATCGCGCTCGGAGCACACGTGCGCTGGCGGGTATCATCGTCTTTAGTTCGGCAACGCAAATGTTATAACGGCGCCACCTTGGCGAAAGCCCCAAATTTGACTTCCGCCGGCGGCCACGGTCACGAATTGACGCCCATCGATCTCGTAGCTCATGGGCGGTGCGTTGACACCAGCCCCGCAATTGAAGCGCCACAGCCGCTCCCCGGTGTCGCTGTCAAAGGCAGACAAATCGCCGTTGCCTTCGCCTGTGAAGACGAGACCTCCGGCCGTGGCGAGCGTGCCGCCAACCAAGGGCTCATCCGTTTTCTGCTGCCAGCGAAGTCTGCCGGTGGCAAGCTCGATGGCGCTGAGGGTTCCCCAAGTGGGGCCGCCGGCTGGTTCGATAGCCGTGTAAGAGATCGCGGGAGCCGTCGATGCCGCTGGAACCTCATTGGTCTGGTAGCGCATCGGCAGGTGCATGGCGGCGACGAACGCAAGTCCGCGATTGGGGTCGATCGCCGCCGGCGACCAGTTGGCACCACCGCCGGCGCCTGGCGCAATCGTGACCCCAGCACGCGTGGGGCGGTGAAAAAGGTTCTCCTGGGGGATGAAGGGTTGTGATTTATGGATAAGGGATCCGTCCCGCCGATCGTGCACGAAATACCAGCCGAGCTTGGACGCCTGGCCGACCGCCGGAATCGCCAGCCCATCGCGCCGCACATCGAATAACGCGGGCGGGCTTGCCACGTCATAGCCCCACAGATCGTGCGGAACCTGCTGATAATGCCACTTAAGCTTGCCAGTCGCGATATCGAGCGCGACGAGCGATGAGGTATAAAGGTTGTCGCCGGGGCGCGTTTCGCCCGTCGCTTGCGGTGAGGGATTGCCGATTCCGAAATAGAGGAGTCCGCGTTCCAAATCCACGCTCGGCGAATGCCAGATCGAGCCGCCGCCGTGTTTCCATGCCTCGGCGTGGTGTCGCATCGCAGCTTTCTCGGCAGCAATGTCGCGCGGCAGCGGGAAACCGTCTGGCGTGGCGGCCCGAAATTCGCCTTCCCAGCCGGGCTGCGTCGTTTCGAATTGCCACAGCCGCAGCCCCGTCCGGGCGTCGAAAGCAGCCATGAACCCAGGGCGCCCGTAGCGCCCGGCAAAGCCGACGACCGCGCCAAGCGGTGCGCCGGGCCGGTCGCTGTCGAGGTGGAGGCCATAACCGACACCCGTGATCCCGGCGATGACTTTCCCGGCAACCACAAGCGGCGCTGCCGATGCTCCCACACCCGTCGAACCCGTCGCATAACGATTCG
>JAKALI010000055.1 GCA_021813195.1 Pseudomonadota bacterium | reverse complement strand
AGGTGCTGCGCAACAACACCGCCGTCGTGATCCAGGGCGGCTGGTAAGCTCAAGTCCTACAGGAACGCGGGGAAGCGACACGCTTCCCCGCAGTGCGCCAGGGAGGATGCCATGTCCATGCTGAAGACCGTCGCGGCCGGTTTTGCCGCACTCGCAGCCCTCGGCCTCGCACTTTCCGCGGAGCGGGCAGGTGCCGCATCGGATGGCGTGTCGTGCGAGATCAAAGTCGTCAAGCGCAATGGCGATGTGGAATATAAGGGCATCGTCCACGCCTCGCGCCCAACGAGCGGCACCTATGCGTTCCGCATCAGCCAGAACGGCAGTGGCGGGTCTGCCCTGATCAACCAAGGTGGTGATTTTAAACTGGCTGCCGGCGAAAGCAGGGTGATCGGCGAGGCGACACTCGGCAATGGTCGGGGCATCGCGGCCAGGCTCGCCGTCACGTCGGACGACGGCTCCACGCTCTGCACCCGCTAGCCCACAGAAGAGTTTTCTGCGCTGCCAACGTCTGCCGCATCTCGGTGCCGGCGGGCGTTGGTGCATCTGGCTCGGCCATCACACCAGTCAAACTCAGGGCCCCGAAACCGACGAAAAAACTTTTGTCGGGTTGTAGGGCCGCATGAGGTCGCCTGCATGCATAGTTTTGATGGTAGCGAACGGGCGGACGAGCCGCTAAATTCGGTGCATGTCCGATATCCTCGCGCAAATCACTGCCTACAAGCTCGAAGAGATCGCCGCGGCCAAACGGCGGCGCCCGCTTCAGGTGCAAGCCGAATATGCCCGCTCGGCCGCCCCAGTTCGATCCTTCGCGGGCGCAATCCGTCGAACGCATGCCGACGGACGGGCAGCCCTGATCGCCGAGATCAAGAAGGCCTCTCCGTCCAAAGGATTGATCCGGGCTGATTTTGATCCGGCTGGGCTGGCGCAGGCCTACCAGGCCGGAGGCGCAGCATGTCTCTCCGTGTTGACCGATGCACCTTCGTTCCAGGGCGCACCCGAGTATCTGATCGCTGCACGGCGTGCCTGCACGCTGCCCGTCCTGCGCAAGGACTTTATGATCGATACCTATCAAGTCGTCGAGGCCCGCGCCTGGGGCGCCGATTGCATTCTCGTCATCTTGGCCGAAGTCGATAATGCCCTCGCCGGCGACCTCATCGCTGCGGCGCGCGACTGGGGCATGGATTCGATTGTCGAGGTCCACGATGAGGATGAACTCGAGCGCGCCCTGCGCCTGCCCGATGCCCTGATTGGCATCAACAACCGCAATCTCAAAACCTTCGAGACCTCGCTGGCCACGACGGAGCGCCTGGCACCACGCGTACCTCGTGATCGCATCGTCATCGGCGAGAGCGGGATTTTCACGGCCGATGATATTGCGCGCTTGCAAGCGGTGGGCGTCAACACCTTCCTCGTCGGCGAAAGTCTGATGCGCCACGATGACGTCGCGGCAGCCACGCGCCGCTTGCTCTCACGAGAGGCGGCATGAGCGAACTCACGCACTTAAATGAGCGCGGCGAAGCGCAGATGGTCGATGTCTCGGGCAAGGACATCACGACACGCACCGCCCTTGCGGAAGGTACGATCCTCATGCGCTCTGGTGTTCTCGACCTGATCGAGAGTGGCACGGCCAAAAAAGGTGACGTGCTCGCTGTCGCCCGCGTTGCGGGCATCATGGCTGCCAAACGCACGCACGACTTGATCCCGCTGTGTCACCCGCTGGCGCTCGCGAAGGTGACCATCGATTTTTCTCGAATCGATGCGCCAGCCGGACTGCGCGTTTTGGCCATGGTCAAGGTTTCAGGCCAAACCGGGGTGGAAATGGAAGCGCTGACGGCCGTTTCCATCGCCTGCCTGACGATCTACGATATGCTGAAGGCCGCTGATAAATCGATGGTCATTACCGGCATCCGGCTGCTTGAGAAAACAGGCGGACGGTCGGGAACCTGGCAGGCCGGCGACACGCAGACCAGCAGCTGAACCATGAGCCTGTTGACCGTCGACGAGGCCCTGGCGCGCATACTCGACGATGTGAAACCACTCGCCGCGGAGCTCGTTCCTCTTGCATCGGCGGACGGGCGCACGCTGGCCGCCGATCTTGCGGCGACCCTCACGCAGCCTCCATTCGATGCTTCCGCCATGGATGGATACGCGGTGCGTCGATGCGATGTTGCTGAGCTTCCTACCCGCTTGAGGATGATCGGCCAGTCGCGCGCGGGAGAGCGATTTTTAGACCACGTCGGGCCGCGGGAGTGCGTGCGGATCTTTACAGGCGCACCCGTGCCCGCCGGCGCCGATGCCATCGTCATACAGGAAAACGCTGAACCCGAGGGCGCATCCATTCTGATCCGCGACGGCACGTGCGACCCCGCTCACATCCGTCCGCGCGGCGGCGATTTCAAGGAGGGTGACGTCCTCTTGCGCGCCGGTCAGCCGCTCAACGCCCGCGCGATCCTGCTCGCCGCCGCCATGGGCCACGGCGCCGTGGCCGTGCGCCGCAAGCCACTCGTCGCGGTGCTCGCGACGGGAGATGAACTCGTTGCACCCGGAACCAGGCCCGGCGCCGATCAGATCGTGTCCTCCAATCCCTATGGCCTTGCGGCCCTCGTTGCGGCCGCGGGCGGTGAGCCCCGCATTCTCGGTATCGCAAGCGACACCCTGGAGAGCCTTGAGGAAAAGATCGCGGCAGGCAGCGGGGCCGATGTGCTTGTTACGACCGGCGGCGCCTCGGTCGGCGACCATGATCTTGTCGCGGCGGCTCTGAAACGCCGAGGGTTGCAGCTCGATTTTTGGAAAATCGCAATGCGTCCCGGCAAGCCGATGTTGTTCGGTCGACTCGATCGTCAACGGGTCTTGGCCTTGCCCGGTAATCCCGTCTCCGCCCTGATCTGCGGCCGCGTCTTCCTGGTACCACTCATTCAAGCGCTGCTCGGCGCTGCAGCTCGGGCGCAGACTACAATCCGCGCTCATTTGACGTCCCCGCTGCCGGAAAATGGCCCGCGCCGCCATTATATGCGCGCGACCCTGGCACGCGACGCTGACGGTCGTGCGACGGTCACTCCGATGTCCTCCCAGGACAGTTCGCTGATGGCCCCGCTCGCCAAGTCCGACGTCCTGATCGTGCGCGAGATCGCAGCGCCCGCGATTGCGCAGGGCAGTGAAATCGACGTGCTGATGATCGACTTCTAGCGGTCGGCGCCCCAATCACGATAGAGGTCCGCACGCGTAGGCGGCAGCGGCGAACGTCCCTTTGCGCTTTTGGTTGCGACCGTTTGGAAGATGCGCAGCGTCCCCCGCGTGAACGCGAGTGAGACGCCCGCCAGATAGGCAACCCAAATGCGGTATTTTTCTTCGCCGACTTGGGCGATGGCTTCAGTACGCCGCTCTGTCAGCCGCTCGCACCACAATTTTGTCGTGCGCGCATAGTGCTCACGCCAGCCTTCGACGTCACAAACCTCGAAACCTGCGATCTCCATCGCCTGCAGAGAGTGGCCGATATCGTCAAGTTCCCCGCCGGGGAAGATATATTTCTGAATGGCTTTCTTTTCAGGTCGTCGCAGCTCAGGCCACCAGCGCGAACGTGAGGCCTTTGCCGATATTGCGTGATTGAGAAATATGCCATCATCGTTCAGCAGCGAACGCACTTTGCGCATGTAATCGGGAATATTCTTCAAACCGATGTGCTCGTACATGCCGATAGAGGCGATTTTATCGTAGCGTCCACCTGCCTCCATGTAGTCGCATAACTCGAGCGTGACTTGATCTTCCAAGCCGAGCCGGCGCACCTTATCGCGCGCGAACTCCAACTGGCGTTCCGACAATGTGATGCCGTGCGCCTTCACACCATACTTGCGCGCAGCGTAGCAAACGAGCCCGCCCCAACCACATCCGATATCGAGCATCGTTTCGCCGGGCTTCAAGCGCAGCTTACGGCAGATCATTTCAAGCTTGTCGCGCTGTGCTTGCTCGAGGGTATTCGTCCAGTCCGTATAGTACGCACAGGAATAGACCATTTCCGGATCGAGCCAGAGCGCATAGAACTCATTCGACAGATCGTAATGAAACTGGATGTAGGCCTTGTTGTCGGCTGTGCGCCGATGCTTGCCGGTTTCATCGCCAGAGAACACGCCAATGTGTGCCGTCGGATCGGGGGACGCGCGGAAGAATGGCGCCAGGGCACGCAGCAGCTTGACCTTAGATAACCCCCGCAGCGAAGATTTGCGGCCTGTCGCGTAAAGCTGCTGACCGAAATCGATGAGCGTACCACCCGTGAAATCAATCCGCTTGGCGATGTAGTGCTGGATCAACCGATCAAGACTCGGCCAGCGCACGAGCGAGGCGATCACACCAGGATCGGCAATGATGATCTCGAATGGACCGGTTGCGTTGCGGCCCAGTGGCACCCGCGAGCCGTCCCACAACCGCACGTGTGCATCAAGGTCAAGCTCCGCGGCGACAAGCTCGATTACCGCGCGCGCTGCACCGAGCAGCTTGCCATTTTCCGTCACCGTCATGTCTGCTCCCTTAGCCAACTTGCGGGCGGGTGCAACATACTACTTATGACGACGATTTGGCGCCTTCTAGGATAGCTGCGACACCCATTCCACCGGCGGTGCACACCGAAATCAGCCCGCGCCCGCCATGGGTGGCTAGCAGCTTCGCCAGATTGGCGAGGATGCGCGCACCTGTAGCGGCGAACGGATGTCCAACAGCAATCGACGAGCCCTTGACGTTGATCTTCGCCCGATCGATGGCGCCTAAAGGCGCATCCTTGCCCAGATGGATCTTACAGTAGAGAGGATCATCCCAGGCCTTAAGTGTGCACAAGACTTGAGCCGCAAAGGCCTCGTGAATTTCATAGAAATCGAAATCCTGAAGTGTGAGCCCAGCGCGATCGAGTAACTTGGAAACGGCAATCGTCGGCGCCATCAACAATCCGTCGCCCGCTGGAAAATTATTCGCCCAATGCTGGCCAAAGGTCAGAAAGGCGGCAATAGGCAGTCCACGTTTCTGCGCCCAGTCTTCGCTAGCAAGGAGCGTCGTGGCAGCTCCATCGGTGAGCGGTGTTGAATTGGCGGCCGTCAGCGTCCCCTTTTCCGTCTTGTCGAAGGCCGTCTTCAGCGTGGCCAGCTTGTCGAGCGCCATGTCGGTGCGCAGATTGTTGTCCCGGAAAACGCCGGCATATGGCACGATGAGGTCGTCCATCCAGCCCTCGGCATATGCCTTCGCGGCTTTCTGATGGCTTTCCAGAGCCCACTGATCCTGCTCGGCGCGCGAGATGCCCCACTCCTGCGCCATCAACTCACAATGCTCACCCATGCTAAGTCCCGTGCGTGGCTCTTTGACCGCGGGCAGCTGAGGTGCAAGTTCGGCAGGCGAGAGCCCCTTGAACACCTTGATTTTATCCAGAATAGTTTTCTTTGTTCCCAATTCGACGAGACGCTTCGAAAATTTCTTGGAGAAGACGATCGGCGCATCGGAGGTGGTGTCGGAGCCCACGGCGATGCCGCATTCGATTTCGCCGGATGCTATCTTGCCCGCGATGCCGAGTGCCGCTTGCAACGAGGTTCCGCATGCCTGTTGCATCGTGACGCCAGGCGTCGAAGGCGCAAGCTTGGTGCCCAGGACGCTTTCGCGTGTCAGGTTGAAATCGCGAGAGTGGGTAACCACTGCACCACCGACCACTTCGTCGATATGCTGCCCTTTGAGACCATACCTCTCCACGAGCGCGTCAAGCGCCGCCGTCATCATGTCCTGGTTAGTCAGATCGGCATAAAGCGTATTTGATCGGCAGAAGGGAATGCGAACGCCTCCGATTACGGCCACGCGCTTGAGCTCTCTCGTCATCCCTGCCTCCGACTATGTCTTGCCGCGCTGTCGGCACGGCGCTGCTCATTCTCTGTGAGCTGAACGTGATTGCGACCTAGAGTGCTGCTGCGCTCGACGATTGCGCTTCTCGCTCTTTGAAGTACAGGGGCCCGCCGCGGAAAGGCGCGAAGCCGGTGCCGAAGATCATGCCCGCATCAACGAGATCGGCATTCGCCACGACGCCCTCTTCCAAGCATTTTTGCGCTTCGGTGATGATCGGCTCGATGAGTTCCCGACCCAATCGCTCAAGCTCTGCGTGCGAGAATTCAGCCTTCGACTTCTGCGGTTTGCCATCGACCCATTTGTAGAAGCCCTCACCGGTCTTTTTGCCGAGCTTGCCCTGTGCCACCAGCTTTTCGAGCTGAGAGCCCTCCGCGCCATTTCCCAGAATTTTGGCGACGTGCGCGCACACATCCAGCCCCACACTGTCGGCTAATTCAATGGGGCCCATCGGCATGCCGAACGTGCGCACTGCCTCGTCAATCTTCTCCTTGTCCTCACCCTTCTCCAAGCGCGCCATGGCCGCGAACATGTAGGGAGTGAGCACCTTGTTGACGAGAAAACCGGGCACATCTTTTGTGATGAGCGGCAATTTGTCGATCGCGGTGACAAAAGCCGCGCCTTTCTGCACGTCTTCCTCTCGCGTCGCGTCACCTCTGACGACCTCTACAAGCGGCATCTGCGCGACAGGCGAAAAGAAATGCAGGCCGATCAAGCGACCTTTGTCTTTCAGCGTCGCGGAGATATCAGCGAGTTTCAGCGATGAGGTGTTGGTCGCAAGAATGGCGCCTGGCTTTAGCTTATCTTCAATGTCAGCAAAGAGCTTTTGCTTGACATCCGAGCGCTCCACCACGGCCTCGATGACCACGTCGGCGCGCCCAACCCCCTCGCCTTTAGGGTCGGCGATGAGACGCGCTTTCGCCGCATCTCGCTCCGCTTTGGTCTTGAATTTGCGCGCAAACAATTTCGACTGCGCGGCGATCCCTTTCTCGATTTGCTGCATCGAGATATCTTGCAGCGTCACTTCCATGCCGGCTGCGACGCAAACGCCTGCGATGTCAGCCCCCATGGTGCCTGCGCCGATGACATGGACCCGCAACGGCTTCCACTTCAGGCCGCGTGGGGCTTGCGCTTTGAGCGCCTCCGAAAGCTTGAAGACGCGACGCAAGCTCTTCGATTGATCCGACAAAATCAGCGGTGCGAACGCCTTGGTCTCCGCGCGCTTCATGGCGTTGAGATCACCGGCATGCTGCTCGAAAAGATCTATCAAGCGATACGGCGCGGGATAGTGGTCTTCGCGCGCCTTTTTCCTGACTTCCTCGCGCATTTTGCGCGCCAGCATCTGTGCGGCGGGCCACTTCGCAAGTAGTGATTTGGCCAACCCGGCGGGCTTCGACCTTCTTTTCTGTAGCACCGCCTTGCGCGCGGCCCAACGCAGACTGTCGCGTGTTGCAACCAATTCGTCGATGAGATTCATACCGCGTGCGGCGGACGCGGAAATCATCGAGCCTGACAGCATCGCCTGCATGGCGGCCATGGGGCCCGCCTGCCGGATTGAGCGCACGGTGCCGTTGAACCCAGGGAAGATACCGAGCTTGACTTCGGGAAAGCCGACGCGCGTTGAAGGATCGCGCGTCGCAATCCGCCAGTGGCAGGCAAGAATCAACTCAAGCCCACCACCGACGCAAACGCCATGCACAGCCGCCACGACAGGGATCGGCAGCTTCTCAATTCGGTCGAAGAGTTGATTGACGGCCGAGATCTGCTCGATGACCTCTGCTTGCGATGTGAGCAATTCGAATTCGTTAATGTCGGCGCCGACGATATAGCCGCGCTCTTTTCCGGAAATGAAGACGAGGCCCTTCAGCTTCCCCGTCCGCGCCCCGTCCTCGGCGAAGCCAACAATACGTGCCAATTCCTCGAGCGGCCGCTTACCCAACGCATTCGCGCTCGATCCCTCCCGATCAAACACGGCCCAGCCGATCCCTTCGCGATCGACGCTGAGACGCCAGTCCTTCAGACTATCCGCCAATGTATCGAGGTCGGTGCTCATGCGCTGACGCCTTCACGTTGTTCGAGCGCCGCGCCTACTGCAGGCGCGCGCGAATTGTGGCCAATGCCGGGATAGTTGGGTTTCAATTCCGCAGGATCGAAATGATCGACGGCGATCACCTTCGCAATCATATCTTCCAGGTCCGCCAACTGGCGCGCCTCCGCCTCAGTGATAACGCCCTTGGCTGCAGCTTCTGCAAACCAGTCGTTGCCGTGATAGCGGCGCACGGTGCCGGCCTTCACCGCTCTCTCAAGGCGCTTTTCGGCATCTTCTAGCGCCACCGCTTTCGCGAGCGTGGCTTCCAGGATCCCCGTGGGATCAGCAGGATCATGAGAAATGTAAATATGGCGAGTGAGCCGATCGCGCACGTCACCAGGCTGCAACACCATGCCGGCGACGACGTGGCCCAGTCTGTCGGATGCCGGATAATAGTGCCGTCCGAGCGGAAACACGATTCCCCGTAATTTCCAGCGCACCGGAGCGAACGGGAAATTCCGGATCACACCACGCAGCGCATCCTCGAAGCGGGCCAGAGAATTGGCGGCCGCCATCTCCACGATCGGCCGGTCGGCGGCCGGCCGCCCATCGTCATCGAAACGCTTCAGAACACAGGCCGTGAAATAGAGTTCCGACAGCGCATCGGCGAGACGGCCAGACAACTTCTGATGCGTTTTGAGGCCTCCTCCCAAGGTGGCGAGGGTGAAATCGGCCACGGTCGCGAAGTTGCGCGCGGACCTTGAAAGCTGGCGGTAAATGGGTTTGAGTTCTCCTGCCTCTTTCGGCGCGCTGGCAAAATATCCCAGCGTCAGATTGTGTACGAACGCACCGGTCATGTTGGAAACGACATGCGCGATGTGGGCGAGGAAGGCGGTCTCAAAGTTCTGCAACCCGCGTTCGGCATCCGTATCCTGGGCCGCCGTGATTTCGCGGTAGAGATAAGGATGGGAGCGCAGCGCGCCTTGCGCAAAAGTGATGAGCGAGCGGGTGAGAATATTCGCGCCCTCGACCGTGATGCCCACCGGCACCATCTCGTAGGCCGATTGCAGGTAGTTCGACGGCCCATCACAAATCGCGCGGCCACCGTGAATGTCCATGGCATCGTTGACCGCGCGTCGCAGCCGCTCGGTCGTCTGGTATTTCATAATGGCCGAGATGACGGAGGGCTTCTCTCCGCGGGAGACCATGGCCGCCGTTACTGCACGCGCCGCCTCGTTTACGTAAGCCGTTTCGACAATCCGTGCGAGCGGCTCCTCGATGCCTTCCATACGACCGATCGGCAGACCGAACTGACGGCGCAAGCGCGCATATGCGCTCGTCACGCGCAGCATCGCCTTGGCGCCCGCGGTTGCCGATGAGGGAAGCGAAATAGCGCGACCGGCTGCCAGGCACTCCATCAGCATCCGCCAACCTTGACCGACCATCGCCTCGCCGCCGATGACCCAATCGAGCGGAATGAAGACGTCCTTGCCCCAGTTGGGACCATTGGGAAAAGCGGCGCCGGAGGGCAAATGACGCCGACCGATATTTACGCCCGGGTGGCTGGCCGGGATCATGGCGACGGTGATGCCGATGTCCTCACCTTTGCCGAGGATGTTCTCGGGATCAAACAGCCGGAAGGCGAGGCCGACCAGCGTGGCCTTGGGACCCAACGTGATGTAGCGCTTGTCCCACGATAGCCGAATGCCGATGGTCTCTTTGCCCTCGTGATGACCCCGCACCACGATGCCGATATCGCGCATGGTGGCGGCGTCCGAACCCGATGTCGGGCCAGTGAGAGAGAAGCAGGGCACTTCTTCACCCCGAGCCAATCGCGGCAGATAATAATGCTTCTGAGCATCCGTGCCGTATTTCTCAATCAGTTCGCCAGGTCCGAGCGAATTGGGCACCATTACGATCGTCACAACGTCGGGGGAACGCGAGGCGATCTTGCCAATGATCAGCGATTGCGCCTGGGCTGAGAAGCCAAGACCCCCGTGCTCCTTGGAAATAAGCATGCCAAGGAATCCGCGCGACTTCACAAAGTCCCAGATAGCCTGCGGCACGTCTCGTTCGCGATGGCGGATCTGCCAGTCGTCGATGAGGCGGCAGAGTTCTTCGGTCGGACCGTCGAGAAAGGCTTGTTCTTCAGCCGTCAGCACCACCGGCGGCACCGCGCGCAGCTTGGTCCAGTCCGGCGTACCGGAGAACAACTCCGCATCGAAGCCAATGGAACCGGCCTCTAGGGCCTGCTGTTCGGTGTCAGAAACTTTGGGCAGCGTCTGCTTGACGAGACCGAATGCAGGTTTGACAAACAGGCGCCGACGCCAATCGGGCAGCGCCATCAAACCCAGAAACGCAATCGGCAACCAGGCCAGGAGGGACCAAAAACTCGCAATGGGAAACTGCAGCCCCCCACCCAGCACCCCGGATTGATAGGCGAGGAGAAGGATACCGAGGGTGCCGGCCCAAACGGCGATCGAAGCTCGCATCATCCCGAGTGCTGTGACCGCGGCCACCACCAGCGCGATGAATGTCAGAGCCGTCATATGCGCCTCCCTCTGAGACAGCCGGTGTTGAAGCCAAAATCAGCGCGCACCCGCGCCGCACCGGTGCGATGGCCGGTCCTTCGGCTATTGCAGTGACGGGTCAATCCCACCAATGGGTTCGCGCCCGCCGCCCTGTTGGCGTCTACAATTGCCAGCAAAGACATCACAAAGGCTTAACTAAGAAACTCGGCCACGACGCGACAGCGCAGCCCCACCAACGCGTTGCTGTTACACGCAAATCGTCGCATGATAAAATTTGAACCATAAACCGCGGCAGCGGATCACCGAATGAGTTGCCGATCTCATTCAGATAACACCCGGCGTCTCGCGATGCCGCACGGTGAGGTGCGCCGTGGGCAGTTCAGGAGCGACCTTTAGCAGCGCCCGCGCGGGCGTTGTCCTTCGCGAAGATTTCAGAAATGAGGGTCGGATACCACGCAAAAGCTTCATCATAGGCGGCCTTGCGTTCTTCGGCCGGCTCGCCGGGTTTGGATACGAACGCATTCGAGGCGACGAGACCCTCCCTGTTGCCTGGCAAACGTCCCGGCGTGTAGTCGGCCCCAATTTTGATGGCGTCATCGGGCGCGAGCAGCGACCAGCACGTATTGCGATAGCTTACGTCGCCGACCGTTTTGCCCTCGAGGTCGGCCACGATGTGGTCGGCCACGCGGATAGCCTGGCTGTGGGCCGAGTACGCGGACTTTGGCATGTCGAGCGCGATCGCCGCATCGCCGAGAACATAGACGTGCTCGGCTTTGGTTGATTGGAAGCTTTCGGGCTTCACCGGACACCAGTCGCCTTCCGCAAGTCCGCTGTCGATCGCGATCCGGCCGGCGGTCTGCGGCGGGATGATGTTAGCCACGGCCGCGTTGACGTCGAGCCCAGCGCGCGTGCGCACCTCGCCAGAGGCCGGATCGACCCGCGTGACAACAAAATCATCGATGTCGTTTGTGAGATGAACTTCGATCCGGCCGGCATAATAGCGCCGAAATGCGTCCTCAAAAGCGGCCTGCTTGGTGAAGGTCATCTTGGCATCGAGCAGGACGACCTTTGACTTCGGCTTGGCCTGAGCCAGATAGTGCGCCACCATGCATGCGCGCTCGTAAGGCCCAGGCGGACACCTGTAGGGAAGCGCTGGTGCGGCGATCACGACGGTGCCGCCGTTCTCCATCTTTTCGAGCTTCTTACGCAGAAGCACCGTCTGCGCCCCACCACGCCACGCATGAGGCATGACCTCTGCGGCCTTCTCCGAATAGCCCTCGATGGCCGTCCAATTGAAATCGATGCCCGGAGCGACCACGAGCCGATCGTAATCGAGGCGCTTCTTGATGCCGATGGTGAGCGTGCGCCGCGACGTGTCGATAGCGATCGCACGGTCGTGGATCACGTTGACACCCAGGGCCGACACGCCCCGATAGCCGTGTTTGAGATCGGAGTAGGCATACAGCCCGCCGATATAGGAATTGGAAAAAAAGCAGCTCGAATAGGCGACATTCGGCTCAATCAGCGTCACGTGGGTCCGCGGCGCAGAGCGCTTCACGCGTACCGCGACGGATGCGCCGCCTGCACCTCCGCCGACGATGACGACGCGTGGCTCACCCAACGCCAGTGCCGGCCGCGCCAGAAATCCAATCCCAACACCTGCTATGGCGCCAGCGACCTGCCGTCGTGTGAGACCCTCAGCCATGATTTCCTCTTTTCACATCGTGCACGGCCGCCGCGGCCCTGAGCAGAGCCGAAAGCTCCTCCCAGAAGTACATTTGCCCCGGGTAGCCGGTGATCCGGCCGAGTTCTCGATTGCCGTCGACGAGGATGAAGGTCGGAGTATAGATGACGGGCGACAATCCGGAGAGAAGCTTGGAGTTGCGGGTCACACGCTTCAACGGAGCAACTTGGCCTTCGGGGGTGCGCGCATAACCCCGCCCGACCTCACGGTCCC
>JAKALI010000847.1 GCA_021813195.1 Pseudomonadota bacterium | reverse complement strand
CTCGATATCGGCCGCTTCCGGCTCGGGACCCACATGCGAGGCCGGGCCGGCGCCGTGGGTCTTGCCGAAGGTATGGCCGCCCGCGATGAGCGCCACCGTCTCTTCGTCGTTCATCGCCATGCGCGCGAAGGTCGTGCGGATGTCCTTGGCCGCCGCGACCGGATCCGGATTGCCATTGGGGCCCTCCGGGTTGACATAGATCAGGCCCATCTGCACGGCCGCGAGCGGGTTTTCAAGGTTCTCGTGCTTGCCGGAGTAGCGCTGATCATCCAGCCACTTTTTCTCGGCACCCCAGTAGATGTCCTTTTCCGGTTCCCAGATGTCCTCACGCCCGCCGGCGAAACCGAAGGTCTTGAAGCCCATCGATTCTAGCGCGACGTTGCCCGCAAGAATGATCAGGTCGGCCCAGGAGATCCTGCGGCCATACTTCTGCTTGATCGGCCAAATCAGCCGGCGCGCCTTGTCGAGGTTGACGTTGTCCGGCCAGCTGTTGATGGGTGCAAAACGCTGGTTGCCGGTTCCGGCGCCGCCGCGGCCGTCGCCGGTGCGGTAGGTACCGGCGCTATGCCACGCCATGCGAATGAACAAAGGTCCATAATGGCCAAAGTCCGCCGGCCACCAGTCCTGCGACTGAGTCATCAGCTCGCGGAGGTCTTTTTTTACCGCATCGAGATCCAGCGTCTTGAATTCTTCGGCGTAGTTGAAGTCCTCGCCCATCGGATTGGACTTGGAGGAATGCTGGCGCAGGATATCCAGCCGCAACTGGTTCGGCCACCAGTCCTGGTTCGACGAGCCTCCGCCGGCAGTGTGATGGAACGGGCACTTTGCTTCGGTTGACATGTAATCGCTCCTTTTCTGTTTGCACAGTGCGTGCAGAATCGTCTGACTGCGCGCAAGGGAATTGCACGTTGCGCCCCACTCGGGATATTGCCTTGCTGCAGCTCAACCTATCTCCGGCAACGCAGCTCGGAACAAAAGACTAGGTGGGGCGGACGAAAAACTCCAATTGAATGTCACCATCGGCGGGATAGTCGTGGGCTATCAGATAAAAACCTGCGGAAAGCGAAGTGAATCAGTCAGCCTGGCCGCCGAAATAATGCACGCAGTCGAGTTCGCAGGCACGGATGGCCTGGCGCACCGCCTCGATCGCCTGCGGACGCGGGAAGCTGGCGCGCCAGCGGTGAAGGGTCTGGCGGCTCACACGCAACGCCCCGCCACCTCCTGGACGCTCAGGCCCCGCATCGGCAGCACGTCCTCGCAAAGAATCTCGCCGGGGTGCGTCGGAACAACCCCGGGATTTCCGGTGATGGAATACTCCTTTTTTCGTGCCATGCCTCGTGCCTCTCTCAATGATATTGCTCCAGATCCACACGCCAGGCATCGCCTTCGTCCCACTCGAAAGTGATGCGCCACGGGCCATTGACCGAAATCGCGTGCGCTTGAGAGTCCCGCGCAAGAAATGAAGCCTGAACCCGGGAAATGCCAGGTCCTTTAACGTTCGGGCCTAGTTCAAAGCATCCAGAATGCGACGAACCTGTTTTTGGAGATCCGGCCGCACACCGGTACTGGCGCCGCTCAGAAATAGGTCACGCAACCCCTTGCGTCGGAAACTCTGAATCATGTTTTCGCAATGCAGCGGTTGCCGCGACAGTTGTAAATGAAAGCGTGACATCGCGGCGGTGATATCAATTCGCCATGGCAACTGCACTACCCGTCCTTATTCAAAAGCCCGGGGCCCAGACTCACTGAGCTCAGCTGCGATATTGTTTATGCCATTGACGAATATCTTGGACGAACTGCCGCCACGACGCCGAATCGGGCAATGCCCGTGCGGGTATGATGAGCACATTTTCCGATACACCCGTTATGGCGACCTCGCCCGCGCTCTCCGAAATGGACGCCGCTTCAGTCCAGGCGCGTATTCTTCCAGACATCAGTCCAAAATTGGTCGACCAGCCTCGGGGCCCCACATGCACGGTGCGCTCGGAGTTTTTGAACAGAAATTGCGGCACCAAGGCCCAGACAAGAATAATCACTGGCAACGCGATGGCAAATCTCAGCCCCCAGGAGGTGGCAGTGAGCGGGCGTGAAGGCGGATTCGACAAAGCCCATCCGACCCAGGCAGCCATTAGAACTTGCGTGGACCAAAGCCTGCGTCTCCATGTCTTCCAGTACTCGCGCCACGCCTCCCGGCGGGAGGGGTGGTATCGAATCGTGCGATTCGTTCCGGCTAACGTTTCCGCAAAGAACGCCTCTTCATTGGCAGCGACCAAATAGCCGAAACCCCATTTCAATAGGGCTGCGGCCAGGGGCAACATAATGAGCAGCAGCCCTCCTTCCAGAGCCCAAAGCCCGATACGCAGCATTATCGCAGGATGCGACATGAAGAAGAGGAGGTAACCGATGGTTCCGGCACCCATGAGCAGGTGGAGCACATAGCCATGAGGTCGGAGCACCCGGCGCAGTTCGACGCCACAGTTCCGGCAAAAGCAACGCCCCGCAAAATAGCGATACCACTTTCCACTAGGCACTCTTGTACGCTGTCGGCGAATCCTATTACGGAGCCAACCAATCGGAGCATGACAATGGGGGCAGCGTCGTGACATGGTCAGCACCTGGTCTCGCCGACAGGGTTGCCGGAGGCAGGCTCCTCGGCAACGAACGAGTAACGGAAACCCCATTTTCGGAGGGCGATGGCAAACGGCAGGACAATGAGCAGCGGCCCTCCAATCAGGGTCCAAGGGTTGGCGCACAGGAACGCCGGCGGATTCGGCAAATGGAAGAGGATGTACGCACTGACGCTAATCATCAG
>JAKALI010000846.1 GCA_021813195.1 Pseudomonadota bacterium | reverse complement strand
CGGCGATGCTCGGGCAGTGATCCAACGCCGGCCGGCGACCGAAGGGCATCTTGCGCGCCGCCGCGACGACGGAACGCAGATGAGAACGGGGATCGACAAGCAGTTGCGCTTGAAGCGCGGCCTGGAGAGCATGATCGCCCGCCGCCACCGCATTGCTGTAGTCAGCTTCCACGCTCGCCGCCCACTTCTCGGCTTCGGCGACCAACTTGCGCACATGGAGCGCCGCGCCGACGTGATTGGCCTTGAACGGCGTATCGTGCAGCATGACGATCATTTGAGCCGAGCCTTCCGTCCGAGGTCACACCGTTTGCGGGTATCGAGACTGCGTGGGTGTAAAGGCCACGCTTATGCTTTTGCAATCAATTGCAGGCGATCAGCGAGAGCCCGTGCGCTGCGCCAGGCTTTCGTATTCTTGCGTCGAATGGCAGACGCGACCCCGCAGCCAGGCCTCCAGGTCGTCGGCGTCGTAGATCACGGACCGGCCGACCTTGGCGAAACGGGGACCGCCGCCTTTGGACCGAAGCCGAGACAAAGTCGAATTGCCGATCCCCAAGAAGCGAGCAGCTTCCGCTGAGCGAAATTTCTTCTGAAGATCAGCCATAAGGTCCTCCGGCGCGTTGGTAGACGCCTTGGACGATAAGTACGCGCCGATACAGCTTGCAAGACTTCGCTGGCGTTGTGGTCTAATCTTGAGTCCGCCCCGGATCAGCTTGCCAGAGAGTGCGATCCTTCGGCATCGCCACATTCTCCAGGCAAGAGCGGCGGAGTACCTTAAGCCGTCGGCAATCAGCGATCGGTATCATCCACGCCGATGACGGGGGCGCTGATGGCGACGATGAAGGTGAGCAAGCTGATCCAGCAAGCGACGAAGCTGGCCGCCAAAGAGCGGCCGGACTTTTTCGACCTCGCAGCCTGCCTGTGGAAACTGCACCAACTCGACCCGCACGCGCTCAGGGACCTATGGAAGGACGGGTACCCGCTGAGGCAGCGGAGGGCGTTCTATCTCCGCGACGTCGGGGAGGCTCTGTCGGGACTGGACATTCCGCCGGATGTCCTGAACTCGGCCGGATGGACCAAAATCGCCGCGATGCGTCACCGGCTGGAAGAGCTGAAGGAAGCGTATTCTGGTGATGATCTCGGCTGGCAGGTTCGGCTTTTGACCGACTTCGCCCGGAAACACACGGTCGAGCAGCTCAAGGCTCACCTCAAGGGCGACAGTGCCGGCAAGCAACGCTGCGTCCTGTTGCGCTTCAACGACGCGGACTATAAAGCATTCGCCGCCGCCGTCCTCGCGCATGGGGCGAAGAAGAAGGGCGGAAAGTCCAAGGCGCTGATCGGTCAAGAGCAGGCCCTCCTGCAACTGATTGCCGAAAAAACGGCCTGACCTGGCGACGAACGTGACGCCGATGATCCGTGGGACATATTTGCAATTAATTGCATGTCCTGACGGCGATGCCGGACTCGTTTGGGGACACGCCCGAAATCGAGCGCGCCGCGCGATGCGACTCAGCGAACCGGCGGATGCTGGACGGTCCTAGGGACGGCCACCCGGCGGGGGACGCGGCGACGTCGAAAAAGATGCTGCCTCCAGCTGGACCGGTGCAGATGAGCAGAGCGCGGTCATCGCGTGATCGGCAAGTTCCGGCGGACTCCGGACGGTCGCCGACGGAGCCGGCAAGAGCCCTGACGGGCGGGAAGCGGACGCTTGCGAGGGCCGCGCGCGGGCGTGACGGGAAATATTTGCGCCCGCATGTGGATATCAGTTTTTTTTTGCGACCGAGTTGAGCTTGCCAATTTCCCCTCCATAGTCGAGCGGATAAAGTCCTTCGCAACGCCAACTGTTCTCAGGCGAGTAGCCACATGATCGAGACGTTCGTGAAGATATGGGCCTTCGTTGCCGCCCAATCTGCAATCATCAAGATATTCATCTCATTGCTACTTGGTGCTCTGGCCGTCGCGATCTGGATACCGCCCGTGCAGGTTGGCCTGATCGACAAGTCGCAGCCTTCGAATGGTGTAACCGTCAGTTCCACCGGCCAAACCGGCGGTCAGACCGCCAATGTCATCAACAACTACGGCCCAGGGTCCACGCCATCGAGGATCGCTCACATAGCGCTGGAGCGCATCGTGTTTTTCTACGTGCAGCTCGATGCGGACACCTACCAGATCGGAGTAGTGGTCCGATTGTACAATCAAGACGCACAGCCAAGATTGCTGACCGCATTAGATTTCGCGCCTTTCTCGTTTCAGATGGCTGGCCGAGGGAGCGCACACCTCCAGAAGTTTTTTCTGACTGGCCTGACGGCGACCAATTCCGGTTCTCTCGCAGTGAGCCCGTCCTCGTATGCTGAACTGAAATTTCTTCTGCCGTTGAAGTGGCAACTGAAACTGAATGGCCCGCAGGCACCGGACTTGGTCCCTCTTTCACCATTGTCGCTTGTGTTCGATGGAGACGTGCAGGTCCTGAGTTCGGTCGGCTCGCACTTCTACGCAAACTATCCGCGTCCCGTTACGAGTGAGGAGTGGCAGCTTCTGCTGGGGCCACGATCACAGCTCAGGTTGGACGAACTACCCGTTGAGAACACGCCACAAGCATTGCCTGCAAACGCGGCCAACAAGCAGTACATCCTCTTCAATCGCGATCGCACGGCGACGATCTACCAACACGGATTTCAAGCGACGGATTACCGGCGCAACGAAAACGGTGTCGTGGTTATCAGCCCGTTGCTGAAGTGCGCCGCGTGATCATTCGCGCTCGGGCACGATGAGCCAAACGAGTGCGGCGATTTCGCCATTGATGACGGCGACGATG
>JAKALI010000845.1 GCA_021813195.1 Pseudomonadota bacterium | reverse complement strand
ATTCGGCTTCTCAGGAGGAAATTCCGGTCATTGATCCGACCAGCGGTGATCAGCTGTCGCGGGTACCTGCAGGTGGCGCTGCCGATGTCGATGCGGCCGTAATGGCTGCCCGCGAGGCGTTCGACGCGGGGCCATGGCCGCGCCTGACCGGGCCGCAACGCGAACGACTCATACTGCGTCTGGCGGATCTGCTTGAGGCGCACGCCGTCGAAATCTCCGAAATCGAAAGCGTGAACAGCGGTCGGATACTCGCTGCGACCAGAGCGTTCGATGTCGATCTGTCGGTAGACTATCTACGATACATGGCTGGGTGGGCGACCAAGATCCATGGCCAAACGCTTAATCCTTCCGTGCCCTACGTGCCTGGAGGAAAGTTTTTCGCGATGACGGTGCGGGAGCCGGTCGGTGTCGTCGGTGCGATCACACCCTGGAATGTCCCACTCGGTCAGGCTGTCTGGAAACTGGCTCCCGCCTTGGCCTCGGGTTGCACGATCGTATTGAAACCGGCTGAGCAAACACCGCTTACTGCGCTCCGATTTGCCCAATTGATCGCGGAGGCGGGAATACCGCCAGGCGTCGTCAACATCGTCACGGGGTATGGGGAAACGGCCGGGGCGGCTCTCGTTGCTCATCCGGGCATCGACAAGATTGGCTTTACGGGATCGACCGAAGTAGGTCGCCGTATCGGTGAGACGGCGGCGCGTGCCATGAAACGATTCACACTAGAGCTGGGCGGCAAGTCGCCCATGGTCGTCATGGGAGATGCGGATCTGGACGTCGCTATACCGGGAACCGCGATGGGAATTTTTGCCAACCATGGACAGAACTGCTGTGCGGGCTCTCGCCTCTTCGTTCATAGCAGCATCTATGAGAAGGTCGTCGCCGGCATTTCAGAAATAGCGGGGAGTTTGAAGCTTGGGCCGGCGCTCTCGCCCGACACGCAAATGGGCCCTCTGATCTCGAAGAGGCAGCAGCAGCGAGTCCTCGAGTACATCCACTCCGGGCAGGCTGATGGCGCGAAGGTATTGGTCGGAGGCAAGACACTGCCCGGCCCGGGTGCATACGTTCAGCCGACCGTGCTGACGGACGTAAGATCATCGATGAAGTGTGTTCGTGAGGAGATTTTCGGCCCCGTACTCGCGGCCAGCCGATTCGACGAACTCGACGAGGTCGTCGAGCGCGCCAATGGCACCACGTTCGGCTTGGGTGCGAGCGTCTGGACGGAGAATCTGAATGTCGCGCATTGGTTCATTAATCGGTTCAAATCAGGGACTGTTTGGGTAAACACTCATGGCGTGCTGGATCTTGCCGTACCGTTCGGAGGCGTCAAGCAGTCTGGCGTTGGCCACGAGCTCGGAGAAGAAGCGATCAATCACCACACGGCTTTGAAATCCGTCCTCGTATCATTGAAAGAACCCCGATGACCAGGGAGGCCGTCGCAACAGCGGCCAAGCGGCAGGCTAGCGCGGCTTTTTCCTGCTCCGCGACAGCGTCTTCCCAGTCCAGCTCTTGAAAGCGCGCGACAACACCGAGGGGTCGGAGTAGTTCAAACGGAACGCCAACGCGGCCAGGGGTCTGGAACCGGATTCCATTATACCCTCGAGCTTGGACAGCCTCTGCCCTTGCAATATCGAACGGAAAGACGTGCTTTCCGCAGCCAAGCGGCGGCGGAAGGTTCGCGTCGAAAGATTGAGGTCCTTGGCGATGGCATCGATGGTTACGGGTGCTCGCCCCAAACGTCTTGCTATTTGAATGGCCGCATTCTCCGCACACGATCGGTTCGGCTTGTTCTCGCCGTGAAGTAGGTCAAGCAAGTGACGCTCGAGAACCGGGGTGATCACGGCGTCGAGCGCGCCGATGCGCCAAGGTAACGGTTGGCGCAAGTCGTGGTTGGTGATGACGATGGAATTGGATACGCCCCCGCCGGTTACGCGCCCGCCAAAATAACGCGACAATCGGGTCCGGCGCACGCCGACTTCGTGTTCGAATTCCACATCGATCGGCGTCCAGCGCGGGTCCAGCAGCTGTCGGATCATCGCACATAGCGAGGCGATCGCGAATTCCGCATCCTGCATTCGGGGCCAAATGCTCGGATCCTGTATGCAATATCGGTAGACAGTCGTCGTCGAACCCGGGACGATCTCCAGACTAGTATGGGTCTGCCACGCCCACTGGAATCGCGCAAAACGCTCCATTGCAACTCCTAAGTCGTGCGCCATTGCAAACAGAGAGTAGAACGGACCGAAGTCGGCGAGGCGAAACTGCTGTCCGAGTTCGAGACCGAGATAGGGGCGCTCGAGGCGCTGCGCCAGACTCTCCGTCAGCGCGATGTACTGACGTAGCGGAACGTGCTCGTAAAGACTCGTCGTCAGGGATGTGGAGAATCCAAATTCTCGCAAATAGGCTTCGGTATCCAGCTTCGATTGTTCGACCGCTTGAACAAATGGACCAAGGAACATAGCCCGCACGGTCGCCGGATCCGCTTCGAATCCAGTGCGGCTACGCTTGTGAATGGTCTGCCGCTTCTTAGCGCGTCGTGTTTCCATCGCTTGGCTGATTTTGCACACAAAATGGCCCATATCGCAATCTACGTTGTTAGCACTCGGGCGCAACCTAGTGGACTGTAACATCCATTTGTAGACTATAATGGCGTCCATGACAGACGCCATCACCCTGACGAACGCGGAGCGTATGGAACTGACTCGGCGAGCCAACAGCCGGACGGATCGGGCCGAGGATGCCCGACGAGCCCGGCTGATCTTGCTCTTGGCCGAGGGCCATACGTGGGATGAGGCCTCGGAGCGGATCGAGTGCA
>JAKALI010000844.1 GCA_021813195.1 Pseudomonadota bacterium | reverse complement strand
GCTGAGTATTATCGATGACCTCACTCAGCTGTACAATTCCCGGCATTTTTATGATCAGCTCAAAAAAGAGACCGTTCGGGCGGACCGCTACGGTCAACCCTTGACCCTTCTTCTTCTCGATATCGACCAGCCCACGCAGTTCCTTGGCGGGAACGCCCTCGATGACCATGCCCACGAAGTTGACGCCGTTCACGACGGTGCCTTTCGACTCCACCGTGTCCCCGCTACCACCCATCGCGAGCTTCTTCTGGGCTTCGTGCTGCTGCGCTTCGTATTCAGACTTGCGCCGATCGTACTCTTTCTTGTCGACCTCGCCCTCAAGCCGCATCTCTTTGAGCGTGTCGAGCTTGCGCGCCAGGCTCACGAGCTGCGTACGTGCCGCTTGCCAGTCCGGACGAGTTTCGTTCGAGACGAGCTTTCGTGCGAGTGCTCGGATGCGCTCCTTCAATTGATCGGGCAAGCTGAACTGGGAGAGCCGCTCCATGACCTGTGCTTCGAGGAGCACAGCCTTGACCCAGCCCTTCGCCATACAACCATGTTTGCCGTCGTGGCGATACCACTGCTGCCCGTCCTGGAAGCCGCCCACGAGCTTGGCACCGCAAGTCGCGCAGAAGAGGACATCGCTGAGCAAATACGTACGATCGGGCGTGTGGTAGCCGTGGAACTTGGGACCATAGATCTGCCGCGCCGCGATCTGGTCGGCGACTTGCTGGCAGAGATCGAGCGGCACGATTGCCTGGTGGCTTCCCCTCAGCACCGCGGTCGGATGATCCTTTGCGGCACCGAGCACAACGCCGCCGGCGTAGATTGGATGGGAGTGGATCATGCGCCGGACGTCCTGCTCGTTGAACCGTCGGGGGTTGCCGTGCCGATCACGGTAGCGATAGCCGGAATCGTTCAAGCGGCCAGCGAGCTCCGAGAATCCCGCTCCGCCTTGCGCAAACCACTCGTAGCATTTCTGCAGCGCTTCGTGGTAGCCGCGCCAGGTGCCGTCGACTGTGGCGCCGTCCTTCGAGGGGATGAGAATATGATCGGGCCCCTCGCGCTCGCAACCGAACGGCGTGCGCCCCCAATGCCGGCCTTTCTCCGTGCGCTTGTATTCGATATTTGCTGCCATGCGCTCGCTCGCGAGATCGCTTTCGAGCTGATTCATAATCGCCACGAAACCGACGAACGCGCGGCCCATCGCACTGGAGGTATCGATCTGTTCCTTGAGGCTGATCAGGAACTTGTCGCGCCCCTCGAGCTCGTGCAGGAGGTTGTAGAGATCACGGACACTGCGCGTCGCTCGGGACAGCGATTCGACGCCGATGCCGACGACGTCAGCGCGATCGAGTTGCGAACGCAGCGTCAGCCAGCCCGGACGCCCCTGCTCGTGGCGACCGCTCTTGTGCCCCTCGGCGTCTTCGTACCATTCGAAGCACCAACCGCGGCGAGCCGCCTCGGCTTGGAGCCGCGAGTGCTGCCGCTCGACGTTGATCTCATCCGTGGCGTTGCGGACTTCGGAGCGGCGGCCGTAACCCAAGAGAACGCTGCGCAGTGCCATCTATTTATGGCACGCCAAACGGTGCGTAAGAGCCGTAATCAGGATCGCCATCACATTCATCGTCGCACATACACCACGTTGCCAGATTGCAGTTTCCATGATCGCCATGCTTGCATGCTTCGCACATCGTTGTTTCGTCCATGCCAAGCAACTTGTGGTTTAGCGCGATTGTAATTGGAAGACTCGCTTCATGCGCTTCGTACTCTTCTTTCGTCATTTTGACCTCATTGGGTTGTTCGCCGTGATGACGATCGTGCCCTAGCCAATCTGCGTCGGACTTTGCGCGCGGGCGCGGGCTGGCCAAGTGATCCATCCGCCGGCAAGCGACGGCTGGAATCGGCAATGACCTGTGCGCAGACCTGCACGAAGTTCTCGGCTGCGGGATCGGTTGGTTTAATGGACATGAATATCTTCTCCTTATCTGTCGTCTATAAAACCGGTGTTGTTGCAAAGCCCGCAAGAGCCGATATCGTACTGCTGCATCCCGCCGCGCGGGCACGGCTCAAAAGGCCAGCCCCACAACCCGAGTGCACCCTTGGCCGGGATCGGCTTGGGCAACGGGTGGATGTTTTCAAGCACCCACGCGTATCGACCTGGCGAGAAATCGCCGAAAGCGGTCTCGAGAAACGCATTCCGATTTCCCCACTGAATACCACCATCAGTTATCCAGCAATCCACTAGAGTGGCAGTGGCCACAATGCAACCGCGCGGGAGAAGGCTGAAGAGAGGATAGCCGGCGTCTTTGAGTGCGGTTTTGAATGGCTCTGACATCATCGCCAGCCGCACGTTTTCTTTTTTCCAGCCCTTCGCCGCGTGGATTGCAAGATCGCCGCGATAATCTGTCCGCCACGAGCGCGTTTCAACAGTCTTTGCCTTTATAGCAATCAATGTCGCCCAGGGCTGAATCACTGTAAGTGCCTTCATCCTTACTCCTCCTACTTCCCGTACCGCGCGCTCAATTTCTCCAGCGTCCTGAACTTGCCCTTGTCTACCAGGAACCGATCGTCGCCGATCTTCGTCAGCAACCCTGCGCGCACGCCTTCGCGGTCGGCCGCTCATAGGTTTTCCTTTCACAATGAATGGATGATCGCGTAATTTCTGAGGATTGCGTAGAAGAACTGCAGAACCGCACGGTTCGAAACGACGCGCTTGCCCGTTCGTTCTTCCTTGAACTCTCCCGTGGGTCCGTCTTCGAGCTGCACGGGCCATGTGACCAGGTACTGCGGTTGATGCCAGGAATAGTAGCGGCCGCCGATAGAAAAGACGAATTTG
>JAKALI010000843.1 GCA_021813195.1 Pseudomonadota bacterium | reverse complement strand
GCATTTGCGGGATTAATGGCTTGAGAGTACGATTTTTTCGGGTGCCTGCCTTTCCTTCGAACAGCGCCAACGCCGAGCCGCCGACAAGTGCAAGGGCGACGTTGGCCTGCTCGGCCGACAGGCTTTCCGCGACGATCTTCCTTTGTAAGGCCGCCCTATCCGGGCCATGCCACTGCCGGTCGGCGAGCGAGCGTGCAAGGTCGAGCGTCTCGCGCTCCAGCCGAATCATTTCGGGTGTCGAATAGACGGGCTCATTGAGCGGGTCGCGCCTAATCTCCACGACCGCGCCACTCTTGATTAGCTGGTCGACGCTTTGCATCAGGCCGGCGGGATCAGCGGAGGTGCCGACATAGACGTTCGCAACAGAGCGGATCAGGTCCTTACGCGCGAACGTCGCCTCGAATTCGGTGAGACGTTCGGGGACTAACGCAAGCGCATGTGCGAAGTCATGCTCATTGCCAAGAGAGCTTCCATTTTCCTGGCTGCGCAGGCGTTCGACGCAGTGACTAACGTCAAGGCCAAGCTCGGCGGTTTTCGATTGCCACAACGAGAAGCGCTCGTCGCCCAGATCGCCGTCCTTGGTGCGCCTGGTCTTGAGCGCCGCGGCCGCCGCCAGAGCCGGAGCCGAAGCGGTGTCGAACCCGATGTCGGCGAGCTCCTCGACGATCTGGTCACGACGCGCCGAGAAGAACTTTCGAATTTTGGGTTCAAACCCAATTTCGAACACGCCGTTGCGGCCGATCTCCTGGATTTGGAATCCGAGCCGGCTGAGCTCATGGGCCAAATGAGCGTGATAGACTGCCCCTGCCATGAGTTTGAAAGGGCCCAAACGGGTGTCGATGCCGCCAATCGTTCCGTCCGGTCTGATCGCCAGATTAAATACAACAGCATGTGAGTGAATTTGAGGATCAGCGAAAACTGAACCGTCGAGATGTTGCGCAGGGCGAGCCGTGTCATGTGTGAACAACGCGGCGGTAAGATTGACCTTCTCTCGCACCAGGCCGTTATGCCCGCGGCGCGCAAAAATGGCTTCGTTGTCGAGAACAGTGAGCGCTGCCCGAACCGCCTTGTGATGCGCGCTAAGAATATCTTGCTGAAGGTTCTTGTCGGTTGTCAGGCCATAGCAAAGGCTGATGCTCTTGCCGGGCGAGAAGGTGATATCCAAGCCTTCAACTGTCCGGCCGCTCGTAGTTAGAAGTAACGCGCCGTTGGCATCGAGGCCGGCGTGAAGCTGCGCGAATTGATCGATATCGACAGCTTCGCCATCTACAACACCAAAATGACCCGCCCGTGCAAACCACGTGGCTGCGAGCTGTCGTTCGCCGCCATGGTAATACTCTTGCGCGTAGTAGCTTGACGCGGTGCCGATCTGGATCGATGCGACCATTGCTTCCACCTTGCGGGCAGAAGCTTCGTTGAAAATGCGCAGGGATTTCCCCCGCGACCCCGGAGAAAATCAGCCTCACGATCAAAAAAAAGAGAGCCGCCAGAGAGGCGGCTCCCTCGTCACGACCTTCGATGCAATCAGGATTTTGGCGGCCAGCGATGGATCGGCCAATCCAGCACGGGAATGTCACCGAGCCCCAAAACCGCCGCGCGGATATAGGGCCGTCCCCAAAGATCGAACCTCAGACCGAAATCGGCGGCATATTCTGCCGGCGAGATCGGCGGGATCGTCCACTCTTGCCGCGTTCCGTCCTTAGGGAGGGGACCGGCCTCGCAAACCGTGCGCGGCGCAACCCAATCATTGGCGATGCGCCGGGAGTTGTCGCCCGGCGGCAGTGCACAGATGATTTGCAGGCCGAAGTTCTCGCGCAGAGCTTCAGCGCCGGCATCACCATAGGTATCACGAAGCTGTGCGGGGCTCTGCAGCGACACCACGCTGCGCACCCCCCGCGAGCGGCCAAGCGATACAAGATCGATCAGGGCGTCGCTTCGGCCGATACGCGTCACTTCGTCAAGAAACAGCCAGATACGCCCGTCGCAACCGTCTTCCACCTCATCGCCGAGCAGCGTTCCAGCCAGCAGGAGCAACGCCAGTTTGACGAAATTCGCCGAACGTTCGCGGCGCTGCAGATCGTATCGCAACACGATCAGACGCCGCCATGTCGTAGCCGTTGCCCACGCGCGCAACGATACCCTGCGCGCCCGGGCGTTTTCCATCCTGGCAAATCGCCGGGCGGTCGCACCGACATGCGCCGTCAAATTGAACAGCAACGACAAGATGAACGTCGCCGGCTCTTCGCCGCGGCTTTGGATCATGTTCGCGACTTCGGGCGCGACTTTGCGGACGATCTCTTCCAGCTTTTCAGGAGGCTGCGTCAGCATGTTGTAAAGGTGGCGCCAACCCCAGCGGCGGCCATGGCGCTTGCCGAGATAGAGCACTAGCGCCGCCAGAATCAGCCTCGAACCTTCCGACCAAACCGGATCCTTCGATTCCGGGATAAGAGAAGCCGCGAATTCATCGGCGTCAGCGTCCGTCAGCAGGTCTTCGCCAATCGCCCACACGACCGAGATGGGACCAGAAAGTCCGAACACCATTGGCTTGTATTTGGTGATGCGGTTGGCAAGCCGGCCCTTCACGTCGAGGGCGACAACGCGGTCTCTCCGCGCCAGCGCTTGCCGTAACAGGCCTTCCAGGATCACGGACTTACCCGCGCCAGACTGGCCGACCAGCAAGATGCCCTCTCGTTCGGTGCCGATCGGCAGCTTGACGGCCGGCGCCAGCAGGATTCCGTCTCCCGTCTGACGGCGCAGCGGCGCCCAGACCTGATTGAGGTGCGAGGCCCCCCATTGCCCGCGCATCGGCTTCGGACCGCTC
>JAKALI010000842.1 GCA_021813195.1 Pseudomonadota bacterium | reverse complement strand
GACGCAATGGCGGCAAGGTCAGTCATAAAAGTGTCCGTCCACAATCAGTCGTTCTACCCGTTGCGCCGGCTTCTGCCGTATTCAGGCAAGCCGGCATCACATTATCACGGGTCCTCAGTGCGCCAACAGAGCCCGCATGCTGGAAAAGAGCTGGTCCGACGCGTACTTCGGGTTGTCCGGATCAAAGGAAAACAAATTGGGCAAGTCCGAAACTCGCCGATTCTGCCATCGTGTTTCCAGAAAGAACGACAGGAACCGGGCACCGCGGCGGCGATGTTCCTTCAGTACCTCGGCGAGTTCTTGCTCGTGCATGCCCTTGAGCGGGTGAAATTCGGTGACCCCGTAGACCTCGACCCCACCCTCTCGAAGCCAGTCGGCAACCGAGCTTCCGTAGCTAGCCTCGCCGTACAAACTGATACCCAGATGCGGCGACTTTGCCGGCTTCAAGGACGCAGCAACCGCGAATTTCCCGCTATCCCATCCCGGATTGAATTGCGGCACGATCTGATGCGTATAGCGCGCGGTACCGGCAAGACACGAAGCATCGATCACGGCATCGAAATGTCGCAGATACTGCGCGACCTGCCATTCGCGAAAATCCTGCCACTCGCGGGCGAGCGGGTTGAAGTAGTATGAAGCGCCGTCGCGTGGCTCGTCAACATACGCCGCAATGTCTGATGGCATGGGTTGCATGCTTGGCAGTTCCCCGGAGGGCGAGATCGCAGGCACACTTTGCCGCCGATCCATAATGGAAATGGATCGGGATCCGAGTTTGATCAAGGGTCCTCCAGACCGATCCAGAGCCAGATCGACACGATGGATCCCCGGAGGCAGCAACCGGTAGTCCAGGTCATAGCGCCAGCCAAGGTCAGCGGTATCGAATTCCGGCCGCGCTGCGCGCACGTCCTGGCGACTCAAGTGCACAGGAGCCTTACCGATCGGCTTGCCGTCAAGGTATATGACGACCGAGGTTCGGGCACTTGGGGTACCTGGCGCGTAGGCCCAGCCCGTGATCGGAAGGAATCCAGCCGCATAGGCGTCCATGTGCTCCTGGTACCTTTGCAGGGTCTCGGTGCGAATATCCTTGCTTGGTGGGAGCACCGCGTCAAACGAAGCATAGTCGCTGCCAAGACGCCGGTTAAGCGCCCCGATATCAGCGTAGCGGTGCTGCAGATACTGGCGAAATCCGGCGCTTGATGTTGCGCTGTAGTCGCTAACCTGATAGTTGCCGCCAAACCCCATGCCAGACTCGAAATGGGGAAACATCTGATGCACTTCGCCAAGCAGTGTAATGCCCCGGATGCGCTCGCGCGCAACCACTGGCAGTTGACACAGGCTTTGCAGCAGCTCTTCGATGACCTGCGCGCGATAACGTGTGATCGGATTGTCGGTGCGGGCCACACTCCAGGGATAGATCGGCTGTCCGTAGTATTGATCCACCGGCAATGGACCACGCGGAGTCTGTGCGAGATTCTCCGGATTCCCTGCCAACACGGGTTCGATCGGCGCGTTCACACCAAAATGCGTTGAAAACAGATAAAGAATCAGCGGCCTTTGCGTGTGGAGAATCGTCCGGCTGACCGCTGCGATGGCCCGTGAATCCACTCGCCAGTCCCCGTGCTCGGATTTCAGCATGGCCAACAATGGGACTTGCAATGTGTATCCGAGTTGCAAATTTGGACTGGTGTCCGCGGCTGCCTGCAGACTTTGCAATGTCGACTCAATCAGGTGCGATGCCGACGCGCCAGCGCCGCTGCAGCGCGAAAGCCAATCGGGACCAAGCCCGGGGGCAGGATTTGAGCCGGCCAGCAGGCAGGGCGCAAGATTCATCATCGGAGCGACGAGAAGTGGCGCGGCCCTGAAGCAACTCCACTGCCAGATGCCGACCGCGAAGAGCAGCGCGCACAACCCGAGAAAAACGTAACGACTACCGCGTGACTTTACCCGCCAAGCCACGATTTGACCCGCCTTTGCAAGTGCATGGGAACCGCGCGCGCCACCGACGAGAGGGCGCGATTGCCGCGCAGGCGGACCAGCGCACGCAAGGCCGCCGACTTCATCGCAGTCGCAGGAATATTGCCACTGCGCGAATCACGCAGTCTCGGCTCTATCATCCGCTGGAATTCAAGCAGATCCTGTGCCCCGAGGCTCGGCAATATCGGGATGTCCATGAGATAGTCGCTTCGGTATGCCAGCGTCTCGGCGCAGATCTTGGCACCGGCGTGCAACGACGAACTCGCGCCGCCGCACCTCGGTCCCTCGCCGGTACAAAAATGCTCGAGTCGGATCTTTTCAAAGAACTCTAGCCATTGAGGGGCGCCCTGTTGCCAGTCGCACAACCAGGTCCATTCACGATCCCACAGGCGCTCGGAAAATGCGCCCAAGTCCGGCGCAATGATCGGCAGACCGCTTTCCAGACTCGCACTCAGGGTATAGCTGTAGGTCTCCGGCCAAAGCGCCGGAAACCACACCACATCGGGCTGCAGCCAGTTAAACAGCTGTGACAGGTCTTTGTCATCGTAGCGGCCATGCACTGTCAGCCGCGCTCGGGGTTGCACACGAAGGCTGCGATAGGCGAACCCCAGAAGATGAAATTCGACCGCAGCGCCACGAGCGGCTGCCAGTGACGCTACCTCCTCGAGCAAGTCAGCACCCTTGATCTTGCTCAAAGCCCCGATCACCGCAACCTTCAACGGCAGCTTGTGTGACAGGGTCCGAGCGCCGGGCTTTGGGTGTGGCACCACGTCCGCCTGCAGCCGCTCATGGGGCACAAACACGACTCGCGCGCCCGGCACAAAACGCTGCAGGCGCGACGCCGCGTCCA
>JAKALI010000841.1 GCA_021813195.1 Pseudomonadota bacterium | reverse complement strand
CAGCAGGCGCCATCTTCGGGAGGCGCTTTTGGGCAGCGAGGCGATGCAGCAGATCAACGATCTGGTCGTTGAATTACTTTCGTAGCCCTGTGGGACGACGCTCGCCGTATCGTCGCAATTCTGGATTTGTGCAGATCCTGTTGGTTGTCCGACCGGGCTGATCTCCGACATTTTGGACCGGGCTGATGTTCGACACTATCGCGCGGTTCTGGTCGTGTCATCGGCCGGTTCCGGAGCGAAGCGCAGGAACCGGCCGTCGCGATCGATGGCGCCGAGGTCGCGGCTGGCGAAGCGCACGATGCGGCTGCCGTTGTCGTTCTCGGCCAAGCCGACGAGCTCGCCCGCCAGCGCCTCGCCGACGAACACCTGCTCGCCGCGCCACTTGATCACGCCCTGCGGCTTCACCCGGCGAACCTCATGGTCGGCATCGTACCAGGGATCGTCGAGGCGCATCGGCAGTGGTCGCGGCGAGGGCCGCCACACCGACAGCGCCGAAAGCCCGCCCGCGCCCGTCGAGCCGAAGGGACTGCCATTGTCGGAGCGGATCGCCTCGGGCAGTCCGAAGTCCTCGAAAACACGTTGCAGAGCGCCTCTGACGCCGGCCCACGTCGGCTCGACGATGGCGATGTCGACGACATAGCGGCTCGCCGCATCGGAGAGCGTCAGGGGGTCGCAACGCTCGCCGTTCGAGGTCCGGAACCAGCCCTTGAAATCGATCGACCATTCCTGGTTCGGCTCGGTCGCGGGCGCCACGATCTCGCCCTGCGCGACCGCCCGCCGCCGCTTCGATCGCGCCTCGACGAGGCCCGCGCGCTTCAGGATGTCGCCGATCGTGGATACCGCCGGCCACGGCTCGCGTGGCTTCTCGCGCTCGAGCCAGGCCTTGATCTTCTTCGGCCCGAAGTGCGGAAACCGCCGCCGCACCGCGACGATCCGCGCCGCGATGGCCTCCGGTGTCGCGGTGGACGCCGTACCGCACACACAGCTCCTCGATCGTGAACACGCCGCTGTCGTAGTCACGCAGCAGCCCGATACGCTCTTCCATCCGACAGGTGTCCTTGAACGGCATCGCCCGATCCTCCCGAATCGAACGACGACTGTGACCTGTCGGAGATCAGCCCGGTTCATACCTGGTGAGCGCCAGACCCCCCTACCCTCACTGCCCGTCTAGGTCTGTTCGTCGCAATTACGACGATGTACTTTTCAGCACTTCTGCATTTGTGTCTATGACCTCTGGAAACGCTGACCGAACGGCGTCGCGTCGATTGGTAGTTGTGCGTGGTGTCAGATCGATCTGCGGTGGTGCAGCATAGCGTGCATAGGCGACAAGGATGCGTGCTGGCGTTAGTGACGACTTTTCGGCTTGAAGATCGGCGGTGCGTTGCTTGCGTGTCGAACCGCGATGTCGGACAGCGCCGTGGTGTAGTAGTCCCCTGCCCTTGTTCACCGCTACAATGGCGCTCAAAAGGGCATCCTCGATTGATGCGTGCGGTAGGTTGCCGAGGGCCATGTCGTAAAGCTCCATCGATAGCGAAGTCGTGAGATCGCGGCGCAGATCCGATGTGCTGCGGTTAAAGCCCTGGAGCGTCAATGCGTCGGCGGCCTGGATTAATGCAGTGATGCGGTTGGCCTCGATGACAACCGCGTCTGCCAGTGCATCCAGCTCGGCCGAAAGATAGTAGTGAATGAGTGGCTGGAAGAAAATGCGGTCGCAGCTACGGCAGTGATAGCGCTGATTGCCGAGCTTGTGATCAATACCAGAACGGCGGGTTCTCGTTGACTGGCAGTGTTTGCATGGCGGGGGCTTGGGAAAGCCTCTGGATGGCTCCACGCTTGGATCGTCAAACTGCTTGCCGCAGGCTCTGCACAAATAGTGTTGAATGCCTTTGCGTTTGCCGTGCTTGACGGATGCGGGCAGCGAACAACGAGGACAGTGGACAGGTGGCTTCACGAACTTAGGATAGCGTCTTTCACTCAAATGAGGAGTGCTTTTGTAGTTATCCACATCGGTGCAATTACGATTATGTGTTTTAGCGCAATTGTGTAACTCTGCATTTATATGATTATTGGCATACTGAATCAAAAAGGTGGCGTCGGCAAAACGACATTGAGCATCAATCTGGCGACGGCCTTCGCGCTGCGTGACGAGCGCGTTCTGTTGGTGGATGCGGACCCGCAAGGAAGCTCGCTGGCGTGGTCCTCGGTGCGGAGTGAGCCTCCCCTCTTCCCTGTCGTCGGTATGCCTAAGGCAAGCCTCCACAAAGATCTGCCAGAGCTTGCCGAGAACTATGATCGAGTGATTATCGATGGCGCTCCGAGGGTGAACGAGATTGCCCGGTCAGCGATCATGGCAAGTGATCTGGTTTTGATCCCCGTGCAACCGTCACCTGTGGACGTGTGGGCAACCGATGAGATCGTGCGCTTGATCATCGAGGCGCAGACCTACCGCCCCGACATCAGAGGCGCATTTGTGATCAATCGTAAAATCGCAAACACGGCGATAGGGCGCGACGTTGCCAAGGCCTTTGGCGAACACCCATTTCCCGTGATGAAATCGGTGATCTCGCAACGCGTCGCGTTTGCTGAGAGTTTTACTCAGGGGCTGAGCGTGATGGAGTCGGCAGCGGGTGGTAGCGCTGCAGAAGAGATCAAGACGCTGATCCGTGAGATTGAGAAAATAACCAAGCCAAGGAGGGTTGCGTGAGCCAGAAATCAATTGTGATCCAGAGGCCCAAGCCTGCTGGAGCGGATGCGTGGATCAATGACGCGGTGAAGTCGTCGGTGCCCGCGGTTCCCAATGAACGCCGGAAGCGTCTGACCTTAGAT
>JAKALI010000840.1 GCA_021813195.1 Pseudomonadota bacterium | reverse complement strand
GTGATCGCATAGATCGCCCATCCGGAGGCGATGACTTTGCGCCTGCCGATTCGGTCCGACAGTTTGCCGGCCGGGATGGCCGCAAGCGCCGAGACGAGATTGAACAGGGCATACGCGACCGGGATCGCGACCGCGGCGACGCCGACGTTCTCAGCTCGAAGAATGATGAACGCATCGGACGAGTTGCCGAGCGTGAACAAGAGCATGACCGCCAGGAAGCCCGCGAACGGTCCTCGCAGCACGGCCAATGACACGGCCTGTTTCTTGACTGGCGTTTGTCGTTCCCGCACGACAAGTCCAATGATCAGCAGCGGGATTGCGGCGAGGATGCCGGCCGCGAAAAAGATCGTCTGATACTTACCCGGCCGGTTGATCCACAGCCGCAGCAGTCCAAACGTGATCAACGGGCCGGCCACCGATCCGAGCGTGTCGAGCGTTCGCTGGATGCCGAACGCGAAGCCCAGCTGGCGCGTGCCCGCCGAACTGGCGACGAGGGCATCGCGCGGAGCATCCTTGAGGCCCTTGCCGACGCCGTCGGTGACCCGCAGGCCCAGCATCGCCGGGCCCGATCCCGCCAATCCCAAAGTAAATCGCGCCACGGCCGACAGGGCGTAGCCGGCAAAGACGATCGCCTTTCGCTTGCCGAGGTAGTCGGAGAAATACCCCGCGCCGATCTTCGTCAGGCTCGAGACGGTCATCAGGGATCCTTCGATCAGCCCGATGAACTCCTTGCTCAATCCGAGCACGGACGCGTAGAAGATCGGCAGGATCGGCTGGATCATGTCCTGCGCCAATCCGCCGAAGAAGGCCACCCAACCAAGCGCGACGACGTTGCGTTCCAGATCTTTCGGATTGGTTGAACTCATGTGGATCTGCAGAGTGCGCCGGTGCCCGCGGCCATGAGCGTTGAGAAAGCCAGCACCGCGAGGGCTCCTGGAATCACGGAGAGCCATAGCACGAATCGAAATGGCGCGGCCGCATCGGCCGAATGCCGTCCTTGCGCAACACCCAGCAGAACGACGCCCAGCAGGGGACCGGCCACCGCGCCAATCGTGTCGGCCGCGCGGTGAAATCCGAACGCACGGCCGCGCGTCTCCGGACTGACGGCCTGGACCACGATGGCATCGCGAAGCGGCCCGCGGAGTCCCTTACCGAACCACGACACCAGTCGCCCCGTCAGCAGCAGTGGCCATCCGGCCGCGAGCGCAATAACGGCCTGGCCGACGGGCGTCAGCGCGTAACCCACCAGCACAAGAAGTTTTCGATGGCCCAGCTTGTCCGCGACATACCCGGAGGCCATCTTGGTGAAGCTCGCCACCGCATCGGCGATGCCCTCGATGGCGCCGAGTCCCGCCGCTGGAATGCCCAGCACGGCGAGGAACCCCGGCAGGATCACAGTCGAGGTCTCGTAGCAGAAGTCGCCCAGCGCGCTCGTCAGGCCCGCGCCCGCGACCGTGCGATTGAGCCAGGGCACGGGCGGCGAAGGTGGCGACATGGTGACGCTAGTGTGATACAAGAAGACTAATTCAAGGGTGTTGGAGTTCGCCCTAACCGCCCTCCCGCGTTATCGAGGGCAGATGACTCCTGCGAGCCACACGGCTCGGAGGAGCCCTCCTTCTCCGCCGACACAGCCGAACGGATCTCGCGAAAGGGGCAGCCTCATGGGCGGCGAGAGGACGGAGTTCGGACAATCGGCGCCGGTCACGCTCCATGAGGTGAGCGTGCGCTACGGCGTTTGCCCGGCGCTGACGAAGGTTACCGCAACGTTTCCATCAGGAATCACCGGCTTGCTCGGATCGAACGGCGCCGGAAAGAGCACCTTGATGCTGGCCATTCTTGGGCTGGTTCAGCCCGAGAGCGGGCGCATCGAGGTGCTCGGAATGGATGCGGCCAGGTCTCCGAGGGAAATTCGCGCGCGCCTCGGCTATATGTCCGAGCGTGATGCGTACATCCCAGGCCTCAGCGCAATCCTGTCCGTGGCGTACTGCGGCGAGCTCGCCGGGTTGCCCCGTGAGGACGCCATGTCGCGCGCGCATGAAGTGTTGTCGTTCGTGGGGCTCAACGAAGTCCGGTACCGCGAAGCTGAGACATTTTCGACCGGCATGAAGCAGTGGCTGAAGCTGGCGCAGGCGCTCGTCCACGGGCCGGAATTGCTGTTGCTTGACGAACCGACCGACGGCCTGGATCCGAGAGGGCGCGACCAGATGCTCGAGTTGATCAGGGAGTTGGGTCATCGGCAACATCTGAATGTGATCTTCTCGTCGCATCTCCTGACGGACATCGAACGTGCATGCGATGCGTTCGTTGCGCTGCATGCAGGGAGCGTTGCCGCCGCAGGCGATATCAACGACTGGCGCGGCGGGACTGATGGGGCGTACGAGGTGCGAGTCAAAGGAAATCACGCCGGGTTTGTGGCAGCGGCGAACGCCATGGGACTCGATTGTGAAACCGTCGATGGCGAGACCTTGAGAATCGTCATCGCTGACGGCGACGTTCGGCCGGTCTTTGCTGTCGCGAGCCGCCTCGGAGTCCAGATTCGCCATTTCGTGCGTCAACGTCCGACATTGGACGATATGTTCGAACGCGTGACGGGCAGGGAGGGAGCGCGGTGGCCACGCTGATCGGGCGTCACGCGCTCGTCGGACAGATCGAGCGGCTGCTTGGCGAGCGGATCAACGTGCTGCTCGTCGGCCCGCCGGGCGCCGGCAAGAGCGCCCTCATCGACGCGATCGTCCGCGGCGTCAGGTGTGAACGCGTCGATCCTTTTGAGCACATTTCCCGACTCCACGCGGCCCGTTTGCGCCGGCACCTCGACGCCGGCGCGATCATGATCGGG
>JAKALI010000839.1 GCA_021813195.1 Pseudomonadota bacterium | reverse complement strand
TCCGGGTCTCGGCAACGCTCAACTGCTGGCCGATTTTGATAACTCGGCCGATCGCGCGGAGTGGTCCCGACGTTGCAGGCCGGTGAAAATCAACGCGCAGGTCGACGGTTGCGCGTGCAGACCCGCCGAGAGCATTGATCGTATACAGCCCGGTGAGATCGATCAGCGCGGAGAGGATGCCGCCGTGCGCCGATCCGATCTTCGGATTGGAGACGATCTCCTCCCGCCATGGCATTTCCAGAATCAGTTCGTCTGCGCTCCGATCCACGATATCCAGCCCGAGCCAGCGATGGAACGGGGCGACCAGTAGCATCTGACGCAATGCATCCAGTGAGGGAGGAGAAGTCATGTCGTTCATTGCGCCATCCTCGGCTCGTGGGTGCGGATCAGAAAATCGACAATGGCCTCGCCGAAGACATCGTTCTGATCACCAACGACCATATGGGTCGCCTCGGCGATATCGCTAAACTCGGCATGGGGAACCAATTCGCGAAAATGGGCCACCGCCTCGGGTGAAACGAGATCGCTCGAGCCGCCCCGGACAAGATGTACTGGAAGATTGAGCCTCCGCGCCGCTTCGCTGAATTCGAGACGACCAAAATCGCTGGACTCGCCTGATTGCCTACGGCGACGCATTACGCCATCCACAAATGCCGGATCCCAGTGCCAGTAATAGCGACCGTCCGTCTTCTGTCGCAGGTAACGCGACAGGCCAGAAGAGGCGCCCCGGCTCGGGCGGTGAGGAAGGTACGCGGAAATCACTCTGGCGGCTTCGTCGGGAGAGGCGAAGCCGTCGCGCGCATGGGCCGCCATGAAGCCTATCACCCGCGCCACGCCGCCAGCTTCCATTTGCGGGGTCACGTCAACCAAGGTGAGCGATGCGAAGCTGTCTGGCGCAAGTTTACCTTCCGCCATGATGCCGGCGAGACCACCCAGCGAAGCGCCGATCAGCGCAGGCTTGAGGTGCAGACCCCCCGCAATCGCGACCATATCGCCAGCGAAGTCGACGATGTCATAGGCTCCGTCAGCGGCCCAGGCGCTTTCGCCGTGACCGCGCAGGTCGAGCGCGATGGCCCTGAACCCTTTCTCCGCAAGGTGACTGGAAACTTTCTTCCAGGCCCAACGCGTCTGACCGCCACCGTGTGCAAGCAAAACCGGCATACCCTGTTCAGGTCCTTCGGCGCTGGCGGCTATCCTCTGACCGGAGTGGCCTACAAGTGTAAGATCGAGATGCATGTGCATCACCATACTGAGGAACATTATGCTGGAAACATCTTCTGACTATAGCGGTTTGATCGGACACCTGCTCTAGCTCCCGTCATGTCGGACACGCTGGCGACCTATCCCTATGTCGTCGCCCGTCTCGATTGCACTTTGTACGGTCGAAGGGGCGCTATCGATTGGTGCGGCTCGCCGACAAATTCGGCGCCAATTGCACGTTGAAATTGCTCGAACTGCTGGCCGGTGACCGCAATACAGGGGTCGACAGCGCCATCCGATCCGACCGGGATACCGGGCGAGGTTCAAGGATCTGGAGAGGCCGGATCGACCGCGGCCGGACATGCTGCCGGCGAAGCTGCGGATTGTCGCAAAGGGAGCCGACAATGGCGGACGTAACATGCTTCGTGGTCCTGCCGTTCGTTCGGGACGAGGACGGTGAACTCGTCGCGGAGGAGGGCGTCGAAGCCCCGAGCGCGAGCTCAGCGCAGCGGCGAGCTCAGGCGATGTTGGGCAAAAAGGCTGGAGCTATCGCCTTCAGCCGTACTGGCGATCCCGCGATCGGAGAATTCGCGGACGCGATCATCCTCGGCCGCTAAGGCGACGTTCCCGGCGATCTGGCGGTATTGATGGACGGCGATTGAATCGCCTGAAGATGCTGATAGCGCGACATAGCTGGGAGTTTTCCGCGGCTGCAGGTCCGCCTTCTAATTGCCCGTCAATTCCAATTTGCCATTAGGTGCCTGTCACCTCCTGGCTTCCGACAGGGATCTGGTTCGACGATTCCTTGCGCACTGAACGGCAGCGGCTGGTGTGTCTGCGGCGCCTGAATTTCCCTCTCTACCGTTGGCGCATCTCCGCGCTGCAAGATGGCTTTGGTCTAGCGCCGCCGCTTCGTCGAGCAAGGGGTGGGTCCTCGCCATGCTCGCCTCGGTCGCTGCGCTCCCTGCGGCTGTGCGTGGCTGCGGTCCCGCGCTGCGCGCGCTCGTGCTCGCCGGCGCTTACCGGCGCATTTCGACCGCCATCGCAACGCAGCGATGCTCAACAGATGGAGAGATCAAATGTCCCAGCTCTGCGAAGTCACCCAGATCGGCCGCGTCGGCGCAATCAAGGAAGTCGGCCCGAACCTGATCGTCTCGATCGCCTCTGACGCCAGCTACAACAAGGACGGCGAATGGGTGAACCGGGCCAACTGGATCGAACACACGATCTTCTACCGCCAGGAAAAGACCCTGGAATGGGCGCGCAACAATCTCGCCATCGGCGATCTGGTCTTCGTCCGCTCGACCCCGTCCCAGTCGAAATACGAAAAGAACGGCGAAACGGTCTACGGCTACACATTCGCGGTCGACACGATCCGCCGCGAAGTCGCCAAAGCCGACCTGAAGCCGAAGGACGCGCCCGAGGAGACGCCCACTCGTGGCAAGTCGCGCAAAGCCCGCTGAGTCCGGCGGGGGCGAAAGCCCCCGCCCCTTGACTTCAGCCCGACGCGGGGTCCAACGCCCCTATCGGCTTTGGACGCCGAATCGGTTTCCCGGGCTGCCTCTGTCTTGTACGCTGGCAGCGCTTTGCAGTCGGGTCGCCCGCGCAGTCATCGCGCGATGCAGCTCCGCGACACCG
>JAKALI010000838.1 GCA_021813195.1 Pseudomonadota bacterium | reverse complement strand
GATTGAGGATTCAGGCGCGCGCTTGCTCGCCAGTGGCAGAGGAGCCTATGTTGGCGGATAGTCGGGATCCGCTGGCCGCAACGGCGATTCTTGCGTTGGTTGCGTGTTCCGGTTCCCGGCGCGAGCATCAGCCCGGTCATGCAAACCGCTGGAACCATCGCGGCCTCGCAACCCCTTGCCAGACGTTGGCGCGCTTCATGGGCTCGCGACACGCGGTGGAGAGCAATCCGTAATTGACAAGGCCGATCAACAGCGCAAATCGAATGCATCTCGCAAATGCATGCAGTGCGCGGACGAATTGGCGAGGGATTCCACCCAAGCTCGGCGTACGCCTCAAGATGACTTTTCCCGCGGCCAGGCGCGATTTGTCGGGAGCGATCGGGCCTGTGAATCCGGTCGATGTGTTCGGACGTGCGCCGGTCGTCGACCGGAGCAGCCGTCGCCATGTCGTCAATGCGAGCTTCGAAGTCGTAGTCGACAGTTCGATTACATATGCAGGCCCTTTGGAATGACGCCTATATGAGCGACGCTACACATTTGGACTCCCGACCTCATTGGCGGCGGGTTTTGAGGCCGCTTGGAGCGTTGTTGGCCAGCATGGCTCTCGCCGGTTGTGACGTACGCGACAGCGTGCCTGTTCGATCGCGGACGCTGGTGCGAGTGACGACTGCGCGTATGCAAGCTCGCCAGATATCGGCGACTCTTACGGGTGAAGTGCGGGCGAGGGTGCAATCCGACCAATCGTTCCGGATCAGCGGACGTGTAATCGAACGCCTCGTCGATGTCGGCGCGCACGTGAACGCAGGCGATCTCCTCGCGCGGCTCGACCCGGCCGAGCAGCAGGCCGATCTCGATGCGGCCAACGCGACGGTCGTCGCGGCCCGATTACAGCTGCGCGTGGCGACGTCTACCCTCGACCGGCAGAAGACTTTGCTGGTGAACGGCTTCACGACGCGCGCCGCATTCGACCAGGCGCAGGCTGCGGTCGATGTGGCCGCCGCTTCGCTCGATTCTGCGATCGCGCAGCTCGGCACAGCTAGAGACACGCTGACCTATACCGAGTTGCGCTCCAGCGCCGCAGGTATCATCACGGCCCGCACCCTTGAAATCGGTCAGATTTCTCAAGCGGCGAGCCCGGCCTTCACACTGGCGCAGGACGGTGCGCGCGACGCGGTTTTCGATGTCTACGAATCGTTTCTGTTCGGTGTTCCCGACGACCGTTCGATCGATTTGACGCTCGTGTCGGACCCATCTGTCACGGCGCACGGACGCATTCACGAGGTATCGCCCACGATCGACCCGAAGACCGCGACGACGCGCGTCAAGGTCGCGATCGACAATCCGCCGACTGGGATGACCCTCGGCGCCGCGGTCGCCGGAACCGCGCACTGGCGATCGCCAGATCGCATCGTCCTGCCGTGGAGCGCATTGACCGCACTGCGCGGGCGCCCCGCAGTATGGCTGGTCGACCCGGCGGCCAAGATCGTCACCCTGCGGGAGATCGGCGTCGACGTCTACGAGAGCGGCGTGATCGTTGTCGCTTCCGGCCTGCAAACGGGCGAGAAGATCGTGATCGACGGCGGCAAACTGCTGAGCCCCGGGCAGTCCGTGACCTACAACGGAGACGAGGCGCCATGACCAAACAGCGCATTTGCGCCGCGGTCGCCGTCGTCCTGTCCTTCGACGTCGCTAGCTGCAATCAGAACAAGACCGAGCCCGCGCCAATTCGGCCGGTGCTGACGATGGCGCTCTCACGCGATCCCGCGACAGCGGGGGGAATCGTCGGGTCCGTACAGCCTCAGGTCAAAACCGACCTGAGTTTCCGGACCGTCGGCCGCCTGATCGCGCGACCGAGCAATGTCGGCGACCCCGTAGGACGCGGCGACGTCGTCGCGGCAATCGATTCCGTAAGACTGGAAATGGCGATACGCGCAGCGGCGGCGGACGTGGCGAGCAGCCAGGCGGAACTCACGAACAAGGCGGCCGCGGAAAACCGCCAGCGCACGCTGGTCGCAAGCAGCGCCGCAACCCAGTCCACCCTCGAGACGGCCGAGCAGGCCAAAGCCGCCGCGCAAGCCTCGCTCGCGCGTGCGCAGGCGAATATGGCGAAAGCGCGAGAACAACTGGGTTACGCGCAGCTCAGGGCCGAGTTCGACGGCGTCGTTACGGCTGTCGGCGCGGAGGTCGGGCAGACGGTATCGCCGGGGCAGATCGTCGTGACGATAGCCCGCCCGGACATTCGAGAGGCCGTGATCGACGTGAGCGAGGAGATCGCCTCTAGCCTGCAGACGGGGGCGCCGCTCGGGGCAAGCCTGCAACTCGATCCATCCATTCGCGCCGAAGGAAAGATCCGTGAGATCGCGCCGCAGGCCGATCCGCTGACCCGCATGCGCCGTGTGCGCATTACGCTCCTTGACCCGCCCGAGGCCTTTCGCCTCGGCTCGACCGTGGAGACGCGCATTGCCGAAGGCGGCTCGACCCTGCGGGCGCCGAATTCTGCAATTCTCGCCAAGGACGGCAAGACGTTCGTCTGGGTGGTGGATCCGGACTCCGAAACCGCGACGCCGCGCGAAGTCGTCGGCGTCGCCGACGCTCATGGCTTCCGCATCGTGTCTGGCGTCGACGCCGGCGCCCGCATCGTGACGGCGGGCGTCAATACGCTGGTCGAAGGACAGAAAGTCCGCATCGATAAGGACGACCGACCGTGAAGCCGTTCAATCTTTCGGACTGGGCGCTCGAGCATCGCTCGCTTGTCTGGTATTTCATGATCGCGTTCATGGCGGCGGGCGTCGTCGCGTATTTGCAACTCGGTCGCGAGGAGGACCCCGCCTTCACCATCAA
>JAKALI010000837.1 GCA_021813195.1 Pseudomonadota bacterium | reverse complement strand
TGCTCGGGAAGACGACGCCGTCCTTGGCAGGATCAAGTTCATTGAGCCACGCCTTGAGAACGTCGGCGACCGGCTTGCAGAGTGGGACTGTGCGCTGCTTGCGCCCCTTCCCGAGGATTTCGACATGAGCGCCCATGCCGAACATCACGTCCTGTCGCCGAAGGCCCGTCGCCTCCGACAGGCGGAGGCCCGTTTGCAGGGTCGTCAGCAGCAGCGCATGATCCCGGCGGCCGGCCCAGGTGGCCTTGTCCGGCGCCGCGAGAAGCGCATCGACCTCCGGACGCGTCAGGAAGTCGATCAGCTTGCGGTCGAACCGCTTGGCCGGCATCGCCAGCACGCGTTGTATCTGCGCACTGTGTGTCGGCATTTCGTAGGCAGCGAAGCGGAAGAACGACCGGATCGCAGTGAGGCGCAGGTTACGGGTGCGGACGGTCACACCTCGCTCTTTCTCCAGTTCGTTCAGGAAAGCGGAGATGAGCGGCGCGTCGAGCTTCTCGAAGGCCAACTTGTCGGGGGCTGTGCGAAGACGCTTCCGTGCGAAGCGCAGCAACAGACGGAACGAGTCGCGATACGAGCCGATCGTGTTCGCGCTGACCCGCTTCTCCTGCATCAGTCGTTGCGTGAAGAATCGCTGCAGGAGCATTGGGAATGTGGGGATCGTGGCCATCATGCTGGAGTCTCCCAACGATGCTGAAGCCGCACCATCGCCTCCGTCATCAGCTCCGGATTCTGGTGCAGATACCAATAGGTGTAGTTGAGATTGGTGTGCCCAAGATATGTGGACAGCGCTGGCAATCGGCGCTCGGGGTCCGCACCGGCGCTGTAGCAACGCCGCAGAACCTCAACCGCCATCGTATGCCGAAGATCGTGCAGGCGCGGCCCCGCGGCGTCCGAGGCGCCGCGCATGCCGAGCCTTGTGGTCAACCGCCGGAACGCGCGATCCAGCGCCGCGTGGGTCACACGGCGACCGGGTGTCGATATGAAGAAGGGGACGACGATCCTGTCAGCCAGGAAGGCATCACGCTCTTCACGATAGCGTTGCAGGGCGATGCGGGTCGTTTCATGGACGGGCACCAATCGGGATTTACCGAACTTCGCGTTGCGGATGGTGATAACACCATGGTCGAGATCGACATCCCCGACATCGAGGTTGAGGACTTCACCGACACGCATCCCGGTGACGCTAATCAAGCCATAGATCGTATGGCGCCCCAGGCAATAGAACCGGGTTGCTCCGCCCCACTGTCGCAGGCTCGCCGCCAGAATGCGCCTTATCTCCTCCTCGCTGAAGATATGAGGATGGAAGGCGGATCTTCGCCGCGGCAGCAGGTCCGTGGCGGGGATTTCGGTTCGCGGATCGCTCAGGATGCGGTAACGCGCGAAGCTGCGCACCGCACGCAGCCGTCCGGCGTGATAATTCGCGTCGGTCGAGACTGGCTGCCGCGCCCATTGCACCGCCAACTTCGCCGTGATGTGCGTGGCATGGCGCCGTTCCATGAAGCCGGCAAAGTTCCGGAGGTAACGCTCGTCCGTCTTCAGCCGGAAGCCAAGAGAACGACGCAGCACCAAATATTCGAGAATGCTTTCACGCAAATTTCTCATGGCTATTCACCGGGCCAAGGCAGAGCGACTTCGCGCAGGGCCGTCATATCGACTTTCGCGTACCGCCGAGTGGCTTCCGGACTGCCGTGTCGCAAGATCTGGCCGATTTCCGTCAACGATAGCCCCTGGCGCAGCATGTCGACAGCAAGAGCATGACGAAGTTGATGAGCCCCTTTGTGATCAAGCTCGATCCCGGCCCGCTTGAGGGCGCGCCGGACAATCTGACCGATGTCGCTACTCGTCCTCAATCCATCAAAGGGGGCCCGAGAGCGCAGAAAGAGCCATCGACAGGCCGACTTCGGTCGCCCCTCCTTCAGGTATGTTGCGATCGCCTGGCCGACATCATGAGGCAAGGGCAGCGGCCGCTGTTGGCGACCTTTGCCACCCACCATCAGACACCCTTCCGACCAGTTGACATCGCCCAGTTCAAGGCGGGTGATTTCTCGTGCGCGCAGCCCGACCCGCGCAAGCAGCAACAAAATCGCACGATTGCGCAGCCCTATCGCCGTGCGCGACGTTTTGCTTTCGTCCAAAAGCCGGCGAACACAGTCGGGTGGCATCGCCCTTGGAATCGATGCCATCGACCATCCTGCAACGCTTGGTACGGCGGCAGCAAGATCAACCTGGATATAATCGCGATATCGCGCAAACCGGAAGAACGATCGCAGCGACGTCACTATATCCTTTGCTGCAGCGAACGTTCGGTTCTGCGGCGCGTAACGCCGAATATAGTCGACAACGTCCGTGGCGCCTATAGCCACAAGCTGCAGCTCGCGTGCGCCGGATATGCTTATCAGAAATCTTCTGATCACTCCGGCGTAGTTTTCTATGGTCGTGGGCGCGAGGCCGCGTTCCTCGCGCAAATAAGACCGATACTCCAGCAATACCTGATCAATCTCGGATGCTTTGGCTGGATCGAACGCTTCGCGCGCGATGACACCATTCGCCTGAAGCCAGCCCCTTACGCCGGTCAGAGCGAAGCGCTCGTATCGATTCTTGGAACGATGACGACGGGCGGAGTCGCGAAGAAATCCTTCTTCGTGTTCAGATCGAATCTCACCAACCGAAATACCCTTTCGGCCCAGCCACCGGCTGAAGTCACTGATGATGAAAGTCTTCTTCCAATAAGATACCTGCGAATACCCCCGATCAGCGAGATATTCGGAATAGGGCTCAAAATAAGGAGCCAACGGGCCCTCGACATGAAGTCGAGAGCGCCTCTTTCGGCATGCTCTGCTCAT
>JAKALI010000836.1 GCA_021813195.1 Pseudomonadota bacterium | reverse complement strand
GCAGTGGTTGCGCCACGACTGGCGTGGACCACTGCTGGACCTACATTCCCGAGATCCACGGTTCGCAACTGTCCGTCGAAGACCTGGTCAAAGATCACACCGCGCACGCAGGCGGCTTTGTGGATCAGGAAATCGCCACCTTCATCGCCACCCACAGTTTTGAGCGGCTCCTCGACCTGGAGCGCTTTGGCGTGCCGATCCGGGACGAGCAGGGAAAGTTTCGCCTGGTCAAGAAGATACATCGGGTACCCACTTTCCTGCATTTTGCCGGGCGAGACTTGAAACCTAAACTTACGCGCCAGATGCGCCGTCGCGAAGTTAAGATTGTGAATCGCGTGATGGTCACTGATCTCCTGACCCAAGGGCGCCAGGTGGTGGGTGCCATTGGAATCGGCACTCGCAGCGCCGACCTGTTTATCTTTCGAGCCAAGAGTGTCATCCTCGCGACCGGGAACATCTATCGGCTGTATATGAACCGGACGGGGTTGCCTTTTAACTTGAGTTTTCCACCGCACGAAACCGGCGATGGTCATGCCATGGCTTTCCGCGCGGGGGCGGAACTTGTCAATATGGAGTTCACCACTATTCAAACCGGCCCTAAGAACTTTCAACGCTGCGGACGCGGTACCTATGTTCCCGGCAAGGTGATTGATGCCTGGGGACAACCGGTCGGTGATGGTTCCCCAGCCAGCCGGGAGAGGCAAGCGATGGATCGAGTGGTCGAGAGTGAACACTCTTTTGAGCGGGTCTTGCGCGAAGGACGTGGGCCAATTTACATGGACTGTCACGAAGCCAATGACGAAGAGGTGGCAGAGATCCGATGGGGCTTGGGCAACGAAGGCAACCAGGCATTGCTGACCTATTGGGACGAGAAAGGGATAGACCTCCGCCGCGACAAGATCGAGTTCGAGGTCTATGAACCCAAGGGCGGAAGTGGCAAAGCGGGTATCGCGATCAACAGTCGCTGCGAAACCTCGCTGACCGGGCTGCATGCTGCTGGCGATGTGATCGGCGGTATGACCCGCTCTGTGTCGCCGGGCGCTTTTACCTTGGGATGGCAGGCTGGTGAGATGGCTGCCCGTTTCGCTCAAGAGCAGGGTTCGGTCGAGTTGGACCGTACCAACGAAGAGACAATTAGCGAGCACAGAAATTTTTGCCAAACTATTCTATCTCGACCGCGGGGGGCATCTTGGAAAGAGGGGCAGGCAGCCCTGCAAAGCATCATGGACTATTATGTGGGCCGCGTGCGGTCCGAGACGATGCTTGGCGCAGGGCTAACTCGTTTGCGCCGCTTGCGGAGCGAAGCGCAGTCCGAATTGACAGCCAGCAACCCCCACGAACTTTTGCGGTGTCTAGAAGTCTTGAGCCTGATGGACGCCGCCGAGGCCATCGCGCAGTCTGCCAAGTCGCGCCAGGAGAGCCGCTTCGGTCCCGAACATTATCGCGCCGACTTCCCGGATACGGACAACGAGCATTGGTTTTGTAACACCGCGTTGAAACGCGAAGACGATCAGATTCTTCTCTACAAAAAGCCGATCCGTCACATCTATCGGTAAATCCAACCGATAACCATTCAGCCCGCAACCGGTGTGGACAAATGACAAACCCATGACTATTGTCGACTTTCACAATCACGTGTACCCGCAGGAATATGTCGAAGCGATCCAGGTCGGCCCCAGCGCTTATCAAGTGACGTTCGATGCTAGCAATAACCCGGTGTTGCATTCCCCCGGTGATTTCAATGTTGCTGTTCCGGCTCACCGCTTGATTGATTTTCGGAAAACGGTGCTAAGAGAGGTGGGGATAGACAAACAAGTCATCTCCCTCACCACACCAGGTACGCTCATTGAGACTGTGGAGCGTTCGGTAGAGTTGAGTCGCTTGGTCAATGATTCCTTTGCCAAGATTCAAAAGGAGCACCGCGAGCATTTCATCGCGTTGGCTACGCTCCCTTTGAACGACCCCGCGGCGTCTGTGGTTGAGCTGGAACGCGCTATTACCAAGTTGGAATTGAAAGGGGCGACGTTGTTTAGTAATGCGAACGGCACCCCCTTGAGCGACCGGCGCTTTTGGCCGCTCTACGAAAAAGCCAACGCGTTGGGCGTTGTATTCTTTATCCATCCCACCTATCCGGTCGGCGTCGAAGCGATGATGGACTATATGCTGATGCCACTGGTTGGTTTCCTAGCCGATACCACATTGGCTGCAGCGAGTTTGGTCTTCAGTGGAGTGGTCGAAAGATTTCCGAATATCCAGTGGGTGCTCGGTCACTTGGGCGGCGCCATTCCATTCTTGGCTGAGCGACTCGATCGAGGGTATGAGGTTTATAAGCAATGCCGGGAGAATATCAATCAACCCCCAAGTGAATACTTGAAGAAGAATTTCTATTACGACACTGTTAACTTTGACGTGAAGGCATTGCAGTTGGCGATTGAGTTTGCCGGACCGGGACACCTGGTGGCTGGGAGCGATTATCCGCATCAGATCGGCAGTTTGGAAAAGATGCTTGCCAGCATCAGGCAGTTGCAGATCACGCCGGAGGAAGAAGCGGATATATTGGGAGGCAATGCGGTCCGGTTGCTCAGATTGTGATTGATCGTGAAAAGTTTTCTACAGCGCGGGTGGTTTGCATTCGTACGTGACAGCTGTCCCACCGACATGTTTCGTCAGCGTGAGTAATGAGGAGAACCTGAGAAGTACATGGAAACACGCGCCACCTTTTGCCAGATGTGCAACGCGCAATGCGGAATGATCGCCCATGTCGAAGATGGAAGAGTTGTCCGAGTCGAGGGCGACCCGGAGGATCCAGGCAATCGCGGCGAGTTGTGCATCAAGGGACAGCAC
>JAKALI010000835.1 GCA_021813195.1 Pseudomonadota bacterium | reverse complement strand
TCTGCAGGGTTCTCCAGGCGCTTGGTTACGTCATCCGCAAACTTTAAGAGTCGTTCACGAAGTTCTCTCTCCTTACTCTTTGCTAAGTCGCGTCTCTCCAGCAGGTTACCCAACGCGACGAACAGACTGTAGAAATCAGCACGATTCCCCCAGCGTGTATTTGAAATACTTGGAAACAGACGCTCTATCGCGCCTTTCGATTTGGCAAAATTTCGCTTTACGCGTGTTTGCTCTGGGAATTCATCCTCGTATTGTTCATATTGCTCATAGTATGAATCGATAATCTTTGAGGAGCCGCCTTGCGGGCCGTGAAGTAGCCCAATTAGAATGTCACTCATCATCTCTATGTCGGCCATCCTCCGGATAGCGGCAGGCGTCACTATTCTATTGACTGCCCAATATTCATCGTCGGCAAATTGCTCAGACAGTTTTGCGAATGGACCGTGAAAGGTAGCGTTCCGCAACTCTTGAGCTTTTAGCGGCATCCCAAACTTATTCAGCCGTTTAAAGACGTCTTCAACTTCTCGAATGTCCTCGGTATAGAGAAATCGAACGCATACCTCGTATTGAAAGAACCTCTTTCTGGAGTCTCCAGTGACATCGGCAAAGGTCTTGCCTTTGTGGGGCGACGTGGCCGGTAACGCTTCCAATGAAAAGTTGTTGTTGTCATCGTCATGCTGGTCATCTTGTCGCTCAAGACCTACGAATTGAAGTATCGTGCGTAAACGTTGTTGTCCGTCTACGACACCAAACTCTTCAGTTCCGTCATTGCTCACAGTTACTTGTATGTAAATTTCCGGAATCGGCACATCCATCAAGAGCGACTCAATTAGCGCACAACGTTGTTTATCTGACCACACAGGTTTTCGTTGAAACGGTGGCCGCAATTGCAAGCGGACATTTTTGTAGTGGTCTTGGAACCATGCTATGGATTGTGGGCGTGAAGTGTGTTTCATAAGACTCCCTCTAGCGCCTTTCGAAGAGACGCAGTGCTGTGCAGGTGATACATATCGGCGTGTTGCCACGTTCGATACAGTCGCCCGTTAATGTCCTCATGGCGCATTGGTACATGACGGGCCGCCTTCTTTAGTGTGTTGAACCACAGGGCGTTAAATTCCAGTATGGCCTTTGCGCGTCGACCGTGTATGCTCCGATCAATACCCCATCGCACATCTAGCGGGCTCAGCCAACCAGTGTACAACTCGTTCTTGCGGGCCTTAAGCCAGCCACCATCTACTTGGTTTAGGACTGGCGGTCTGGGATAGAACGCGCCCAAAAGGCCAAACCACAACTGATCGAACGAATTGGAACTCACAACGACCAGGTCGATGTCTGACTTATCGTTGTAAGCCTTGAGATTGCTTCCGGGCTTTAGGCTAAAGCCTAGACGCCCGCTCCCCACTATCCGCAAATCAGTTGGTTCGACCCCTATCTGATTACCTACCTCCGCACGAAACGCTGGCCAGGCTCTCGGCTCGGGTTCGAACACATAAGGCAACGTATCGTCTCGAAAACACGGCCCGAGCAAATCCGCGTCGCTTTTCTCGTTCACGATCTCACGAAATTCGTCGGCAGTCATGATCAGTAAGAGGTCAAGTGTACGATACAGCCGGAGTATGGGCTAGCGGTTAAACCAATTGCGATTGTAAACCCACGAGATACGCTAAAAAGCCAATACTTGCTGAGGATCCGGGAGGGCGGCAATGTCCGCGTGGCCGAGATTGACCTCGGTGAAGGTCAGTGGCTTGTGATCAAAGATGGACTCCGATTTGCTGTCCGCTTAATAGACGGACACATAAGCCCGATATCCGAAAGGTGGATGGGTCTTCCTATTCCCTTTTCTCGTACTGGTGAATTTTCCCGCTGTGCGTAGCCTCATCGTGGTGTCCATGGCCGCCGCCGTAGGCGCCGGATTCGGGTTCGAACGGCGCTTCCAGTTCCTCGACTCTCGCGCCCAGCCCTAGCAGCATATCGAGCAGCACGTGGTCGGCGGCGATGCGCAGGTAGCCGTTGCCGATCTCGACCGGCACATGGCGGTTTCCGAGGTGGTAGGCGGCGCGCGTGAGTTCGAACTGGTTGGTGCAGACGACGTGCATCACATTCTCCGCCGCGGCCGTTACGCGCACCACGCGTCCATCCTCGCTATGCAGGCAGTCGCCGCCGCGCAGCACCGCGCCGCGCTCGGTCCTGAGCACGGCCTCCTCGCCCGAGGCGAGGCGCGTGCGAAGGCGGCTGCGTATGCGCAGGTCGAAGGGCAGCACCAGTTCGCCATAAGGCGCGGCGACCGCCGCGCAGCGCTCGACCAGGGTCAGCATGCGGCGATCCGCGCGCGCATCAGAACAGGAAATAGCGCTGCGCCATCGGCAGCACCTTGGCCGGCTCGCAGACGAGCAGCTTGCCGTCGGCCCTGACCTGGTAGGTCTCTGGATCGACCTCGATCTTCGGCATGTATTGATTGTGGATCATGTCCTGCTTGCCAATCTTGCGCGTGTTGCGCACGGTGACCAGGGGCTTCTTCAGCCCGAGCGATGCGACCTTTGGATTCTTCAGCGCCGCCTGCGACACGAACGTGACCGAGGTCGCGAGTGCGCCGCCGAAGGCGCCGAACATCGGGCGGTAATGCACCGGCTGCGGTGTCGGTATCGAGGCGTTCGCATCGCCCATCGCGGCCGCGGCGATCATGCCGCTTTTGAGGATCAGCGTCGGTTTCACGCCGAAGAAGGCCGGCTTCCAAAGCACCAAATCGGCGAGCTTGCCCGGCTCGATCGAGCCGACCGCGTGCGCTATGCCGTGAGTGATCGCGGGGTTGATGGTGTATTTGGCGATATAGCGCTTGACGCGGAAATTG
>JAKALI010000834.1 GCA_021813195.1 Pseudomonadota bacterium | reverse complement strand
GCCTGATCGACGCGATCTGGTTCAATCAAGGGCAGGTCTGCTGCGCCGGTTCCCGTCTCATCGTCGAGGAGAGCGTGCTCGACAGCCTGGTGCACAAGATCAAGACACGCCTGACTCACCTGCGCATCGGTGATCCCCTCGACAAGGCGGTCGACATGGGCGCGCTCATTACGCCGACGCACCGCAAGCGGGTACAGGGCTTTGTCGAGCAGGCGCAGGCGCAGGGAGCCACCGTGTGGCAGCCGGATATTCCGCTGCCGGCGAGGGGCGCTTATTTCCCGCCCACGCTGCTGACTGACGTCTCAACGGCGAATATTGTCTGGCGCGAGGAGGTGTTCGGGCCGGTACTCGCGACTGCCAGTTTCCGTACTCTGCAAGAGGCGGTGGAGCTCGCAAACAATACCCGTTATGGGCTCGCCGCAACGCTCTATACGGAAAATATCAATAGGGCGCTGGAGCTGGCGGTGAAGCTCAAGGCCGGCGTGGTATGGATCAATACGACCAACCAGTTCGATGCGGCCTGTGGTTTCGGCGGCGTTCGCGAGAGCGGCTTCGGGCGCGAGGGTGGACTCGAGGGAATGCTGGATTACCTGCGGGAGCGGGACGCATGGCGTGAGAGTTCTGACGGGGAGACTTCCAGCCAGGGATCCGATCCGGCAGCCTCTGGCGCTGGCTCGGCGACAGAGCGTTCGGGGCGTGTGCTCGCGCAGGCCATGGAGGGCGGCTCGCCGGCGCTCGCCGACCCGGCCGCCGGAGCCGAGATCGACCGCACGCTCAAGCATTACATCGGCGGCAAGCAGTGCCGGCCCGATGGCGGCCGGTCGTATCCGGTGACCGATTCCCGGGGGCGAATTGCGGCCTGGGCCGCGAGCGGCAATCGCAAGGATATTCGTGACGCGGTGGAGGCCGCGTTTCTGGCGACCCGATGGTCCGACGCGACGGCATACCTTCGCAGTCAGATCCTGTTCTACATCGCCGAGAACCTCGCGTTGCGGCGCGAGGAGTTCACGCGGCGCCTGAGGAGCCTCACGGGTCGACGGGCGACGCAATGCCGGAGCGAGGTCGAATCGGCGATTGACCGTCTGTTCGCTTACGGCGGATGGGCTGACAAGTACGACGGGCTGGTGCACACGCCGCCAGTGCGAAACGTGGCGCTCGCGGTGCCGGAGCCGATCGGAGTGGTGGGGGTGATCTGCCCCGATGAATATCCCCTGCTCGGTTTCGTCTCGCTGTTGGCGCCGGTGATCGCAATGGGCAACCGGTGCATCATTGTCCCATCGGAGCGCATGCCATTGCCGGCGCTGGATCTGTGTCAGGTGCTTGAGACCTCCGACGTGCCTGGCGGCGCCGTGAATATCGTGACCGGAGAGCGTGAGTCGCTCGCGGAAACCCTCGCGCTTCACGATCAAGTCGATTGTCTCTGGTACTTCGGATCCAGAGAGGGCAGCAAGCGGGTGGAAGAATGCGCCGCCGCGACGATCAAGCGGACCTGGGTGAATCACGGCCGTTCCCGGGACTGGATGTCTGCGCGGCTTGGCGAAGGACGGACGTTCCTTCGGCACGCGACGCAGATCAAGAATATCTGGCTACCCTATGGGGATTCTGCCTGAGGAACTGCGGCGCAGCGGGAGTCGATCTACTGCGGGCGCTCCTCGAGGCGCCCAATCGCGTGGCCGGGTTGCGACCGAGACGGTGCGCGGCGGTATCTGTCTCGAATCGGGCGCTTCTGAGGTGACTAACAGTGGCAGGTTTATCGTTTAACAGATTCTACACCACGTCGTGTGTTGGATTGCGCGATCCCGCTGCTGCGGCGCATCAGGCGCAAGAGAGCCGCCTGGCAATTAGACACTAATGGTTACCGCGTCCTTCTGATCGTCCGTCGCAAGTGGCGGACCCCGGAAGGGGAGTCTGTCGCGAAGGCGCGGTGGGGCGCGGAGCGGCGGCACGCATGCGGGCGCTGCCCCCCGGCGCCCGCATGCGTGCCAGCGGCATCGCCGTTGTGGCGTTTCGGGGGAGCGGGAGGAAGGAGCGGACGATGATTTTCAAGAATGTCATTCGAAAGAAGCGCGACGGGGAGTCACTGACGAGCGAAGAGATCGATGCGTTCGTCCAGGGCCTCGCGGATTCCTCGCTTCCTGCTGAGCAAGTGGCCGCGTTTGCCATGGCGGTGTACTTCCGCTCTATGGACTTTGCCGAGACCGGTGCCTTGACACTGGCCATGGCCAATTCCGGCCGCCGCATGCGCTGGGACGAGCTGCGCGATTGCGGACCGGTCATCGACAAGCACTCCACCGGCGGAATCGGGGATAAGGTCAGCTTTCTAGTGGCACCGCTCGCCGCCGCGTGCGGTTGCTTCGTGCCGATGATTGCCGGACGCGGCCTCGGGCACACGGGAGGCACGCTCGATAAACTCGATGCTGTGCCCGGCTATAGTTCGATGCCGCCGGTGAATGAGTTCCGCCGCGTGGTTGGCTCGGTCGGGTGCGCCATCATTGGTCAGACAGATGATTTGGCGCCGGCGGACCGGCGTCTTTACGGGATACGGGACGTGACCGCGACAGTAGAGTCGACTCCGCTCATCACCGCGTCGATCCTGTCGAAGAAGATTGCTGCAGGCAACGATGCGCTGGTGATGGACATCAAGACCGGCTCCGGCGCGTTCATGGAGAAAATCGAAGAGGCGCGGGTGCTCGCGCGCAGCATCATCGGCGTCGCAGCAACGACCGGGATGAAGACCCACGCGGTGATCACCGACATGTCGCAGACGCTTGGGTGGACGGTCGGCAATTCGCTCGAGATTGCCGAATCACTTGCGTTCCTCGAGGGCAGGGACCGCGAACCACGTTTGC
>JAKALI010000833.1 GCA_021813195.1 Pseudomonadota bacterium | reverse complement strand
CGCCCAGAATGTCAAACAGGTCTTCTTCTTGTTCTCTCCCATTCAGATTTTTTGGATTGTGTATTTGATAGGCATTCCAACCAATGCGGCCTTGATTTCAGTTTCCCGAGTGGCGTCTCGAAGGCGGATGATGGTTTCGCTTTCGCTGGCATGGAGTTCGAAATCCTGCGGCGAAACTCCAACCTTGGCGAGCGACTCTTCGATCGCGCGCCTCGTCGCCAGAACTCGCAACGCGGGCTTGTAAATCTTGCCGATTGGCGTCACGGGCATCTCGCCCAATATGGCGATCGTCTTCGGTTGAGCGGCTGGTTCGGCGACAAGAGGAGCTATAAAAGCGCGCAGTGATTCCGGGTTGGCGCTCGCGCCAGCCTTGAGGGTTACGTACGCAACGGGCAGCTCGCCGGAATATGCATCAGGCTGGCCCACTGCGGCAGCGATCGCCACATCCGGGTGTTGCAGGAGGGCGTCCTCAATCAGGACCGGGTCGATGTTATGCGCCCCGCGAATGATCACGTCTTTTGCCCGCCCGGTCACATGCACGCGGCCTTCTGAATCGACATGCCCGAGATCGCCGCTGATTAGCCAGCCGTGCTCGAATGTGCCGGCATTACGCTTTGGATCCGTGTATCCGGGGCTGACATTCGGTCCCCGCAACGCGACGACGCCGGTTTCATCAGGGGCGCAAGGGCTCTGGAAATTAGAGAGGCTGGATGCCGATCGAAACGCCTTGACTTCGGTGAAGGGCAAACGAAGGCCTGTCGAGCCGGCGGTCCGGGGGCCGTGAAACGGTTCGATGGTCACGACGCCCGCGCACTCAGTCATGCCGAGGATATTGCGCACCGGCTTGCCGATCGTCCGCTCAAAGGCGTCCGCCAGCTCTGTCGGTAGCGGCGAGCCGCCCGTCAACATGACGCGCATCGACGCGATATCGGCATCGACCGGAACGGCCATGAGAGCGCTCATGACGGTCGGAACGCCGCCGATCACTGTCACGCCATAATGTTCGACCTGCTTCCAAATCGATTTGACGAAATCCTGGTTCCTCATGCCGAGCCGGGTCGGGATCAGGAGCGAGCCGCCCGTCGCGAACACAGACAGGCCGTAAACGAATGCGCCGGCGACGTGGAATAGCGGAAACCCGTTGACCAGCAAGTCATCGGGCCCGAGGTCGTACATGAGGGCGGCGGAACGGCCGACGAATGCCTGATTTCGACGCGTATGGATTGCGAGCTTCGGGGCGCCGGTTGTGCCGCCTGTGTGGAAGTAAGCTGCGATGGCGTCAGGGCCGCCACCCGGCACGAAATCGAGTGATTTCCCCGCTTCTTTCTCCAGAAGGTTTTCAAAACACCCGTCCGATCCGGGCGTCGTCCGGTCTGAATCGCAATCGAGGATATGAGTAAGACACCTCGACTCTCGAAGAGCCGGAACAAGCCTGGCCCACAAGGTCATGTCGTCGTTCTCGCCAAGGATGACCGCCACCTTTGCGCCCGACGCCTTCAGCAGACTGATGATGTGCTCAGGCGTGAGCATGGGATTGATCGGACATGCGCGGCCAGCCAGTTCAGCGCCCCACAGCGCGATCTGTGTCGCGAGTGCATGCGGTGCGAGAATAGCGACGGTGTCTTCCTGCTTGACACCGAGCCTGCGAAACAGATTGGCCGCTTGCCGGATGCGTTCGACGAACTGGCTGTAGGTGAGCGTTTGGTCGGATTTCGGCGCGCCGACCGTCCTGACGTAGCGCACTGCCAGACGATCCGGCGCACTCAGCGCGCTCCCCTCAATGAGGTCGAACGGCGTGGCGTACGGAAGATACGCGACAAATCCCTCGCGCTCGATTGCCGATATGTCGTCAGCCGTCTTGATTTTACGAATGTCGATCACGCCCGTTTTCTCCCCGAACACGCGTGCATGGTCTTGTTCTAAGCCACATCGGCTGCATCCGCCTCGCGCCGCAAGTTGATGTCGACGTGCTGAAGCAGCCGTAGCAGAGATGCTTTTTCGACCGCAGACATCCCTGCGGTCAGCCGGTCCTCGTGCTTCGCCACGAACGGTCGAAGGCGCGCCAGCAACCTCTTACCCTTGGAAGTCAGCCACACCGCTTTCAGACGGCGGTCGCTGCTCGAAGGGCGTCGCTCGACGATCCCCTCGGCCTCCAATTTATCAATGATTGGCACAAGGCTCGAGCGAACGAGGTGGATCGCCTCCGCGAGCTTGCCCTGAGGCAAGCCCGGATTTGCTTCGATCAGCGAGAGGAGACCAAAATATCGGGGCGACTGCCCGAAGCCCTTCGTGACGGCCTCGAAATCCTTATAAGCCGCGATCTGCACCAGACGAATCCGGTACCCGAGCAGATCTGTGAGAAAGCCCATGTCCAGTTCGGTGTGATCAGCGATGACCATCCGCTCCCCTCCCGCGGCTTTTCTATATCGAAGGCTCGCGTAAGATCGGTTCATATCGAACAAGTTGTCACAAATCAATCCCAATCGCCCTGCGTCTGAAGAGTGGGAGGAAAATCGACAGAAGGACTTTTGGATCTGCTGGATCAACATCGTCGAGCGCTATGCCAGCATGAAGACGACGCTCGAGATGATCGCCGCCGCGAGATTCGCTGTCTCGGAGAAGTGGACGCATCCCCGAGAGTGTGCGTCGGCTGCTTAGCCGGGAAGACGGATTAAACCCTTAGAGTCTATCCGGACACTTCATGCGGGATTGCATAGCTTTCGCAGCATCAACCTGATCGAGGCGAGACGCAGGAATGCGAGCGCCTTCTGATTGAAGTTCTCCCAGTGTCTTGCGAGCCTGCGGCATCGCCCGAGCCATGCGAAAGTGCGTTCGACAACCCAGCGTTTCGGCA
>JAKALI010000832.1 GCA_021813195.1 Pseudomonadota bacterium | reverse complement strand
GCAGGAACCGACAAAGCGCGCGATTTCGTCCGACACCGCAATGATGCAATCCGCCTCCCTGAAAGAGGCGATCTCCGCGATTGTCGCGATGTCCTTTAGGACGAGACCGCGGAACTGCTCCTGTTCACGGATCAACGGCGCATTGACCTCAAGTATTCTCGGGATGCCAAGCGATCGCGCTACCGTTCCTCCGGCGGAATGGAAGAGAGCATGGCGCTCATAGATAAAGTCCGGGCGAAAGCCTTGCTTGACGAAAGCCGCCAAGGCATGTGCGCAAAAGCTCCTGTCATAGGCCAATCTCTGCAATTCCCGGCGGGTTGTCTGGTCGTCGAGCGCAGTCAGAGGAAGACCCCAACCAAGGCATTCACGCTCAAGCGCCGAAACATCGGTTTCGACGGGAATTTCGATCAATGTCCCTGGCGGCGGGGCGTTGCCTTCGCCCAAATTGGCGCACAGAAGAACAATTTCATGACCGTGCCGTGCGAGCGCCGTCACAAATTCGCGCACGTGCACGGAGGCGCCCTTGTCGCCGAGCACCGGGATTCCGCGATCAGGGTTGAGATAGAGAATTCTCACGGCGCGCTCACTCCGCCGCCTCGGTTGCAGGGGTAACAGCGTGCGGTACGCCACAAGGCGCCGGATTGTGTTGAGTGTGGTGCCCGCAGGCGCAGTCGTGCATCAACTCACGGAGCGTTTTCGTCGTCTCCATACAATCAAACTGTTTTTCGATGCGGTCACGCGCGTTGTGCGCGAGCCTTCTGCCGTCTTCCGGATTTCCGAGCAGGCGCCGCAAGGCAGTCGCAAGCTCAGGCGGCGATTCCGGCGGCACTAGAAGCCCCGTGACGCCGTTTTGTATGAGTTCGGGTATGCCCGAAACCGCCGTGGAAACCACGGGTACGCCGATGGCCATTGCCTCGGCGATGACGTTTGGAATTCCGTCGCGGTCCCCATTGGAGACGATGCAAGGAGCGAGCGCGAAAATGTCGGCTTCGCGGTAAAAGGCGATCAGATCCGCGTGAGTCATTGCGCCTTTAAGCGAAACCACACCGGCAAGCCCGTGCCGTACGATGTCGGCTTCGAGTGCATCGCGCAGTGGGCCCTCGCCGACGATGAAACACCGGAAACGGAGCCCTTCCTGGTGAAGGAATTGGCAGGCCGCGATAAGATCGGGAAAGCCCTTCTTAGGCACCAGTCGCCCCACCGAAAGTATGGTAGGCACATGGCTGCTAGACTGCGACGCGGCGACCGGATCAGCCACAAATCGCTCGACATCAATACCGTGATAGACGAGCCGGATCTTGGTGTGCTCGCTTGCCGGGATAAACGATCTCAAATAATCGACATTGTAGCGCGTGCAGCTCACGACAAAGCGCGCTCCATGCACGCGTCGGCGCATCACCCGCTTTGGCGTGAGATACAGATCCTTCGCATGGGTCGTGAAGCTGTACGGGAGTCCCGTCATTGCGCTTGCGAACCATGCCACCGCGGCCGGTGCGTTGGCAAAATGGGCGTGAATGAGCGTCACCTGTTGCCGTCGGCAGGCGTGTGCGACGAAACCGGCGCGCGCGAATTGTTTCCAAACGCCGAGTAGGTGTTTTGACTGCAGCGAGGAATAAATGGCACGATATAGCGCGTGGCCATAGCGGAATGGCGCCGCCAAGAAGCAGGCGACGTGCGCCCTTGCGAGTGCTTTGGTTTTTGCAGAGAGGGCGGCCGGAAGGTGATACAGCGGCGCCTTGATCTGTTTCACCATCGGGTGATGAGGGGGCGGCTCGGGTTGAAGCAGCGAAAACAAAGCTAGCGTGGAGCCCAGCCGCTCCATCACGGCGATCTCGTTCAAAATGAATGTTTCGCTCAGCCGCGGGTAACGCTTCAAGATGTAGCCGATCCGCGGTGTTTCGTTTGTCGTCAATTCATCGCCTCCAGCGCCGGTGTTTCGGTTCGGGTCATCGAATCGAACAGGTCGCCGACACGCGAAACCCCGTTGAGATCGAGGCCGCGGCGCGGCGTCCTCGGCGTCGCTTCGGTTAAGGCCATTTCGATGCAATCCGCGAGACGCTGGTCCAGGTCGGGGCCCTGTTCGACGGACCATGCAAGGCCCAAACGCGCCAGCACCTCCGCGCGCAGTCTCTGCTCCTCCCGCGGTGCCGCGCGTGGCACCAGGATGGCGGGTTTGCCACTGGCGACGATTTCGACGCTGGTGTTGTAGCCGCCCATCGCAATCACAAGATCAACGTGTTGCAACATCGTCGGCAGATCGGTCGTCGATGGGATGATCTCTATGTTGCGATCGCTGGCGGCCAACCTATCCAACGCTTCGCGTTGGGTCGCGGACATCAAGGGTCCGGTTACGATTTGCGATTTGATACCGCGGAGCGATAGTTTGGGCAGCGCCCGGAGATACGCTTCCATGAGGAAATAGCCATCCTCGCCGCCACCGGCGGTGACCAAGATTCTGGGCGTTCCACGGGGATGTTCTGTCAATACGCGTTTTGGGTCGCGGGCGATATAGCCGCAGTATAAGAGCTTTTTCGCTATATGGTCTGGAATGCCATAGCCTTCCACCACGTCGAACAGCTCACGGCATCCGTAAACCAGAATGCGGTGGTAGAGCGTTTCCAGCAGCGGAATTATCGATTGTTGTTCCCAGATATTGCGTACCGTTTTGGGATTATCGAGAATGTCACGCAACCCCAGGATAATTTGGGTATGAGGCATCTCTCGGCGGATGAATGCCAAGGTTGAGAGTAGCTCGGCATTCATCCCGGCCGGCGCGTGGTCGACGAGAAAGATCTCAGGAGTTTCTTCGATGACCGATTTCAAAATCAGCGATTCGCGGTAGGCCTTCACCAGA
>JAKALI010000831.1 GCA_021813195.1 Pseudomonadota bacterium | reverse complement strand
CTCATTGTTCAGGTCTCACCCCATACCGTGCGGACGGTGGAGGAGCACGATGCCGCCCGCCGTCTGATGTTTCGCGCCCGCGCGGATCAGAGCCTACCGAAAGGCTATGGGGGTGGGCTCTTATCACTGCACGATCTGGTGCCATTTCCCCTTGCGCCGCAAGAAATCTTTGAGGAAGCAGCCGGCATCCGCGATGCCAATTTCAGGATCCACGCAGCCAGCGATGGGCTCCATGTCTACAATCGCTTTGGCCACCATGTTGCCACGGATCCCTACGAGCTGTTCGACAAGCTCGATGTCGCGACAGATGGCAGTCATGCGTTTTACCTTGGTTACGAACTTGCGAAGGCTGAGATCGCGCGTGCGCTCGGCAAACGCTATTCGCAGGATAATCCGCTCGACTGGGGCGTTGCGGCCGACAAGAAGGCTGAGGATTTGATCCGGCACGCACCGGAGGGCGCCACGCTAAAAGCGAAGAAGCCGCGGCACGAGTGACGATGTTCGCGTTCGATCAGATCAGAAGGATGAGGGATCGATGCCGCTGATTGTCGAGACCATCGTAACGACGATGAGTGGGGATGGTCGCGTTCACATCGCCCCTCTTGGTCTGATCGAGGATGGGGAGGGCTGGATCATTGCGCCCTTCAAGCCATCGCGCACGCTGGACAACCTTGTTGCAAATCCTTGTGCAGTTGCCAGCCACACCGACGATGTGCGCGTGTTCGCCGGTTGCGTCACGGGGCGGCGCGATTGGCCCGTCGCGCCCGCAGAGCACATCAAGGGCGTTTATCTCCAAAGCGCGCTCACGCATTGGGAACTGAAGGTGCAGCGGCTCACCGAGGACGATCAGCGCCCGCGCTTTCATTGCAAACTCGTGCATCAGTGCGTTCACGCGCCATGGCCGGGTTTCAATCGGGCACAGGTCGCCGTGCTTGAATTGGCCGTGTTGACGACGCGCCTCCATATGCTGCCGCCCAGCAAGATCGAAACCGAGCTTCAGTATCTCGAGATTGCCGTGTCGAAAACCGCTGGCCCGCGTGAACGCGAAGCATGGGGTTGGCTCATGGAGCGCGTCGAAGCCTGGCGGCGCGGGGACACTTCAGCGATCGAGAAACGCTAAATTGATGCCGCCAGCAGCGCGACGGCAACGGCGGGCGCACAGGCTGTCGCCCAGAACGCCGTGTCGCCGGCCGCGTCGATCATGTCCCCGAAAATTTGGCAGGGCCGATCGAGGCGACGGGCAATTTCTAGAGCATCGTGCGCTCCAATACCGGCAGCGATGACGGGCGCGTCATGTGGCAGTGTTACGCGGGAGAGAACTTGAAGTACGCCGTCGTGGATAGATCGCAGTTGCGCTTCGCGCACAAACGCGGCCGCGGCTTGCCAGTCAGATCGTGTGCCCTCTGCGGCATCGCGTCCGAACATGCGGGCAAATCGAGCCGTACTTTCAGCAATCGACTTGCCTTTGCCGTCGGCGGTTGCATGCAGATCAACAGCCGTAAGATCGAAGCCGAGAATGCGGCGCACATCAGCCATTGTCGCGAGATACTCACGCGCAAGAGTGACGATCTGACCGCGGAAGGGTGCCGCCTTCGTAACCCCCATGACCGCGGTGCGCGTAAAGCCGGTGTAGACGAGTTCACCGCTCACCTGGCGCACGCCATCGGTTAGGCCAAGCGGGCAGGGCGTGCCGTCGCGAATGGGGATGATATCCGCCGTCGTCGAGCCGAAGTCGATCAGGACGCAATCTCGGTGGTTGCGTCCGATCAAGGTGGCGGTGGCCAAAAAATTGGTGGAGCCGACATCAGCGGGGTGCGCCAGCGCGTCGCCGGCTGATCCGAAGCCACGCGCGCCAAGCCAGAAGCGCACGTCGGGCCCAAGTCGTGCTGCGAGAAGGTGAACCAGTTGCGACGCGCCTGCGAGCCGGTCCGTGAAAAGATCCGACAACTCACCTGTCATGGTGATCGCGTGGCGGGCGGATTTCGGCAGCAGGGGCGCGGCCTCAGCCAGCGCGGCTTCGAGTTTGTCGAGACCCTGCCAGAGTGGGCAGACGATCTGGCGCACGTCCCGCACGCTTCCGCCTTCTGCCACGGCAACTTTGAGATGGGCGCCGCCCACGTCGAGCCCGACAATCTTCATCATGTCAACTCTGGTCCTCGCACTATGCTCTGTCGTGTTACATCAGTCGCTCAGGGAGGGAAGAGCATGGAGATTATTCCGGTCATCGATATCCGCGGTGGAATTGCGGTTAAGGCCGTAGCTGGCGAGCGGGAGGGCTATCGCCCGTTGCAGACGGCGCTGTGTGCCGGGTGCGATCCGATTACTCTGGCGCAAGCCTATGGTGACCTCTTTCCATTCCAGACGCTGTATGTCGCCGATCTCGATGGTATCGAAGGGCGCGGGGCCAATCGAAATCTGCAAGATGCACTCGCCGCGGCATGGCCGGGCAAAGAGGTCTGGATCGACGACGGCGAACCGAGGCGGCGTCACTCTAACAGCAAGATCGTTGGGGTGTTGGGGTCGGAATTCCTTACGTCGCAAGGGGCCTCGTCATTCGATGCGCTCGCAACTTGCGCAAGCGCTAAAATCCTGTCGCTCGATTTTCGAGGCGACGCCTTTCTGGGTCCCAAAGACATACTGACACGACCCGACGCATGGCCGTCCCGCCTCATCGTCATGACCTTGTCAGCCGTTGGCCGCAATGCGGGTCCGGATTTCGAGCGTGTAGCTGCGATCGTCATGGCCGCGGGCGCCTCGCGGCGCGTTTATGCGGCGGGCGGTGTGCGTGGGATGGGGGATGTCGATGCGCTGTCGCGTATGGGTGCTGCCGGAGTTCTGGTGGCGAGCGCCTTTCATGAGCTCA
>JAKALI010000830.1 GCA_021813195.1 Pseudomonadota bacterium | reverse complement strand
CGCGAGCGGCTTCTGGATTTCCGAGCCGGGTCCGTCTGCGAACAGCAGCGGCACCAGCCCGAAAGCGGCGATGCTGGCCGTCATGAGAACCGGCCGAAGCCGCCGGACCGAGCCTTCATAGATGGCCCGATCGAACGGAAGCCCGCTGTCCAGCAACTGATTGAAATAACTGACCAGAACCAGCCCGTTGAGCACGGCGATGCCGAGCAGCGCGATGAAGCCGACGGAAGCCGGCACTGACAGATACGCGCCGGAGGCCCACAGGGCCAGCATGCCTCCGACTAATGCAAAGGGCACGTTGGCAAGAATGAGCAGTGACTGGCGCATGGAGCGCAGCGTTGCGAAAAGGACAACGAAGATGAGACCCAGCGCGATCGGGATGACGATCGCAAGCCGGGCTGCCGCGCGGCGCTGATTCTCGAACTGGCCGCCCCAGACCAGCCGGTATCCTGACGGAAGCTGGACCTTCTCGGCAACCGCCTTCTGTGCATCCTGGACGAAACCGACAAGGTCGCGGCCCGACACGTAGCCCTGCACGATGGCAAAGCGCGACGCGTTTTCACGGTCGATCTTGACGGCGCCAGCCTTACGTCCGATGCGCGCAACATCGCCGATCCGCACCAGGCCGCCGTCGCCGGCCGCGAGTTGCATCCGGCTGAACAGCTCGGGCGAGTCGCGAACCGCCTCCGGCCCGCGGACCACGATGTTGGTCCGCCGCCGCGGTTCTGCGACAATCCCGGCAGTGCCCCCTTCAAGCAGCGTGCGCAGTTCATCCTGAATGCCGGTGACCGACAAACCAACCCTGCCTGCCGCCATGCGGTCAACGTCAATCTGCAAATAATCGACCTTGTCGTTCGAGACCGTCGATACCTCAGTTGCGCCTGGAACGCTTCGAAGAGTCGATTGGATTTGACCTGCCAACTCGGACAACACCTTGAGATGAGGTCCGAAAATTTTAATCGCAAGATCGCCGCGGGCGCCGGTCAGCATCTCCGATGTGCGCATCTCAATGGGCTGCGTGAACGCGAATTCCATCCCCGGGAGATCGGCCATCGCCTCGCGCAAGCGCGCGACCAGCCAGTCCTTGTCGGGCACGCGCCACTGGTCTTTCGGCTTCAGGACGAGAAAGGCATCGGTCTCATTAGGACCCATCGGGTCGAGGCCCAACTCGTCAGAGCCGACACGCGAGATCACGCGATCGATTTCGGGTACCTTTTCGAGCAGGGTGCGTTGGATCAGGAGATCGGCTTCAATGCTGGTCTTGAGATTGATCGAAGGCAACTTGATAGTTTGCATAATGACGGAGCCCTCATCCATGCTGGGCATGAATGCCTTGCCGACGGCTCCATACGCCACCACGGCAAGACCAATCCCGCCGAGAGCAAAGAGATAGACCGGCAGCGGATGAGCGAGGCAGGTTCTGAGCAGCGGGCCGTAGCCACGGGTCAGCAGCCGCATCAGCAACGGCTCGCCATGGTTGCCGCCGCGCAGCAGAAAGGACGACAGCACCGGGATCAGCGTCAGCGACAGAACCAGGGAGCCGCTGAGGGCGAAGATGATCGTCAGTGCGACCGGAGCGAACAGTTTGCCTTCCAGGCCCTGCAGCGACAGCAGCGGTAGAAACACGAGACAAATGATGAAGATGCCCGACGCGACCGGAACCGCGACTTCGCTGGCCGCCTGGTAAATCTGATGCAGCAACGGCACTTTTCCGTCGCCCTGATCATGATTGAGACGCTCGACCGCGTTTTCAACGACAACGACCGCGGCATCCACGATGAGGCCGAGCGCGATGGCGAGGCCGCCGAGGCTCATCAGGTTGGCCGACATTCCAAACGCCTGCATCATGATGAAGGTGACGAGCGCCGCAAACGGCAGCGTCACGGCGACAACGAGGGCCGCCCTGAGATTTCCCAGAAAGGCGAGGAGGAGCAGGACGACGAGGACGGTGGCCTCAATAAGAGCCTTCTTGACCGTTCCAACGGCGCTCTGGACAAGATCCGAACGGTCATAGAACGGTTCGAGCCGAACGCCTTCAGGCAAACTTGGCTTTAACTCGTCGAGCCGCTGGCGGACAGCCTTGACGAGCGCATTGGCGTCAGCCCCTCTGAGTGACAACACGAGTCCTTCGACCGCCTCGCCTGTCCCGTCTTTCGTAACCGCGCCATAGCGCGTGAGGCTGCCGATATGGACGCTGGCCACATCATGCACCCTGAGGATTTTCCCGCCTTCGGATTTGAGCACGATCTGCTCAAGGTCGTGCGGGGTCTGGATCGCGCCTTCAGCGCGCACGACCAGCGCTTTTTCAGCCTCGCCCAGGCGGCCCGCGCCGTCATTGCGATTGTTGGCCTGAATCGTCGCGATCAGCTTTGAGACGTCGAGTCCGGCGGCCGCCAACGCCGCGCTATCCGGCGTCACCTCGAAGGTCATTACCACGCCACCGAGCGCGTTGACGTCGGCAACGCCGGGAATTGTTCTCAGCGCCGGCCGTATCGTCCAATCCAGCAGGGTGCGGCGCTCTTCAAGCGAAAGGCCGCCTCCTTCGATCGTGAACATGAACACGTCGGACAGCGGCGTCGAGATCGGCGCGAGGCCCCCGGAGACGTTGGCTGGCAAATCGCCGCGCACGCCCGCCAGCCGTTCGGAGACCTGCTGGCGCGCCCAATAAATGTCGGTGCCATCGACAAAGTCGATGGTGATATCCGCAATAGCATACTTGGCGGACGAGCGCAGAATGGTTTGGTGCGGAATGCCGAGCAGTTCCATTTCAAGCGGGGTGATGACGCGGGTCTCCACCTCTTCCGGCGTCATGCCCGGAGCCTTTAGGATGATCTTCGCTTGAACGGGCGCGATATTCGGGAAGGCA
>JAKALI010000829.1 GCA_021813195.1 Pseudomonadota bacterium | reverse complement strand
ATATTATGCGTTCATACTTGCCGCGACGACTACCCGATCACGTCCCTCGCGTTTTGCGCGGTAAAGCGCCGCGTCGGCGGCTTTCCTGATCGCATCATCTGTCGAACCGTGTTCAGGGAAGACTGCTACGCCCAGCGAGACAGTGACTGCCCTGAGCGCCTGGTCGTCCTGATATCGCACATTCAATCCTTTTATTCCCACGCACAGTTGTTCGGCTCGCTTCACAGTATCTTCCAACGAGGCTTCTGGAAGGATGACGAGAAACTCCTCCCCTCCGTAGCGGCAGGCAATGTCTTCCACGCGCACGCGCGCCTGCAAGAAAGCGCCGATTTCACGCAGGACCACATCGCCCGCAGCGTGCCCGAAGGTATCGTTGAACTTTTTAAAGTGGTCGAGGTCGAACATGATGATCCCCAGCGGGGCTTTTCGGCGCTCCGCCCGGCGCAGTTCGCGCTCCAGCGTTTCCTCCATATACCGGCGATTGAATAGGCCGGTCAGCGGGTCGCGAATAGCCTGGCTGCGCAGGGCTTCCCGCAGTTTCAAGTTTGCCAGCGCCAGGGCGATGTGTTCGGCCAGGGTGACCGCCAGTTGCTGTTGCGAGGCTGTGAGAGCTTCTTGTTCCTGCCCGATTTGATTCGCAGCGGGTTTATCACTTTGCAAATGCAGAATCCCCAACGTTTCACCCTGTGCCATCATCGGCACGCACAGGTAATAGTCCTTCGGCTGCCGCTCAGAGCCGAAGGACTGTCTGACATGCCGGCAAAGCAGCCCTGAGCGAGGGTCAGCCATATAGTGGACCTGCCCGCGTCGCAGCGCCCAGCAGTCGTCGGGGGTGAAGACGCGATCCTGGGTCGGGGACTCGCCCCAGTCCGTGACGGCTTCCACGAAATTGCGTGAGGGCGCAATGAGGTACAGTGCGCCAGATTGACCCGTAAATAGCTTTTGAGCGAACTGGGAGACAACTGCACCGGCTTCTTCAACGGTCTGACAGGTTTGTAACAAGTCACCCATTGTGTTAAGCAAAGTAACCTCCTTGTTGTGCTGTTCCACTTCGGTCACCTTGGCCGCCAGTTTCCCCTCGGCCTGCTTGCGCTCGGTGATGTCGCTGATCGAGACAAACAACCGTCGGAGGCCTTTATCATCACCGGGCGCTACCGACCAACTTAATGCAATAGAAAGTTTGTCACCGGTAAAAGTTTGGTTGATGGTTTCGCTTTCAAACCCGGTTTTGCCATCGGCGAGGGCAATCAGTTCTTCTCTAAATGTAGGGAATGACTCTTCGGTGAACACCACGTTTGGGCTGGCCAGAAAATCCTCTTTCGATTTGGCTGTGTATAGCTTGAGCGTTGCCTTGTTTACGTCAATAACCTTCACCAGCGCCGCGCAATGCACCACCGCATCGGGATGGTTCTCGAAATAGGCCCTGAAGTCTGTGACCCCGGAATGCCGCAGCTCGTCGAGGTACGCGGCAACGAGAGAGAAATCCTCTTCCCAGAGCGAGATGGGGGAATCTTCAAAGAGACTTTTGAAGCGTGTTTCACTTTCGTGCAGCGCCTGCTCAGCCAGCTTCCGTTCTGCCAATTCTTCCTGGGCCGCCGCATACAGTCGCACATTATAGACCGCGCTTGCCGCTTGTTCTGCAAAGAGAGATAAGAGACGCGCGTCATCCTCGGTGAACGTGTGTGTTGTCGCCAACCCCACGTTTTGTGCATGGACGCCGACTTCGTTGACCGCCAGCACGCCGATCAACTCACCGCTGTAGAGTATAGGCACTTCGATGACGGCTGTGAATGGTGTCCCTTCGTATTTCGACGAGCGCTGGGGCCAGGCGCGATAGTCGTCCACGATCAGCGGTTCGTGTGTTTGCGCCACGCGCCCGGCCATGCCTTCGCCCAACTGCAAGCGTGTGCCGATGGATATGAACGGATCTGTTGTCACTCTAACTTCCAAATCGCCACGGGTTGTGTCGTAAAGGTATATGGCTCCACCAGACGCGGCTAGCAGTGCGACGGCGCGCTGGACAATTGTCTGCAATAGGGCGGGAACATCGCGCTGCATCCTGGCCAGGTCGCGCGCAGTCTCGTACAGCGCGCTGAATTCGTTCGCGCGGCGTTGGATTTCCTGTTCCGCCTGATTGCGATCGGTGATATCCAGGGTGGTGCCCTCAAAACCCACGATTCTGCCGCCGGTATCGCGGATCGAGCGCGCGTTCTCCGAAATCCAAATGGCGCGGCCGTCTTTGCAATAGACTTCAGACTCGAACCCCCAGACGGCATCGTGCTCCTCCATCCGTCGAATGAATTCGGCGCGCCGATCGGGTTCGACATAGAATTGACGGTTGAGGTCGGTGACGGCCGCCATCAGTTCCTCCGGCGATTCATAGCCATAGATGCGCGCCAGAGCCGGGTTCGCCAGCCGGTACTGTCCGTCGAGCGTGGTCTGGAAGATGCCCTCGACGGCATTTTCAAAAACGCTATGATACTTTTCTTCGGCTTGCCGCAGCGCCTCCTCCACCTGCCTGCGCGCGGATATATCTTCGACGGCGCCTTCGTAGTAGAGGAGAGCGCCGTCTGCATCCACCACAGAACGAACATCCTCCGAAACCCAGACCGTACTGCCATCCTTGCGATGCGCCTGGTATTCGAACCCTATCACGCTGCCGCCCTGCTCCTTCAATAGACGCGTGTGCATGGCGCGGCGGTCAGGGTCCACGTAGACCTGGCGCGCCGTGTCGGTGACGCTGGCAAGCAGGTCCTCGGGTGAGTCATAACCCCATATGCGCGCCAGGGCCGGATTGACCATGAGGAAGCGGCCTTCGGGCGTACTTTGAAAGATGCCATTCAAGGAATTTTCGAAGATGTTGCGATAATTTT
>JAKALI010000828.1 GCA_021813195.1 Pseudomonadota bacterium | reverse complement strand
GATTTCCACGGTTCCTGCGGGGGCAGGGGTGCGCCCTTCTGCAACAGCTCGACCGAGTGCTTGTCGGGCGAGCGCACGAAGGCCATGACCCCATCGCGCGGCGGCCGGTTGATGGTGACGCCCGCCTGCATCAGCCGCTCGCAAGCCGCGTAGATGTCGTCGACCTCGTAGGCCAGATGGCCGAAATAGCGCGCCTCGCCATAGTCCTCGCTGTCCCAGTTGTAGGTGAGTTCTACCTCGGGCCCCGGGCGGCCGGACTTCTTGCTTTCCTTGATTGCGTTCTCGTCATCGGGGGCGGCCAGGAAGACCAGTGTATAGCGGTTCTTCTCGTCCACCCGGCGGCGGGTTTCCTTGAGGCCGAGCTTGTTGACGTAGAAATCGAGCGCGGCATCGAGATTGCGCACGCGCAGCATGGTGTGCAGATATCGCATGGGTCAAACCTCACCGGGTTGGGCGGACCGTTGGCCGTTTACGTGATGATATAGCAATGAACGCTCCCGATTTTGATAGCGCCGTCGCCCGCCTGCGCGAATTGATCGAGGACGCCCGCAGGGTCGTCCCCTTCACGGGTGCGGGCATCTCCACCGAATGCGGAATTCCGGACTTCCGCTCGCCGGGCGGGCTTTGGACCAGGAACCGGCCGATTCCTTTCGACGAATTCCTTGCAAGCCAGGAGATGCGCGACGAGGCCTGGCGACGGCGCTTTGCGATGGAGGAGAAGTTCGGCGCTGCAAGACCCGGCCGCGGCCATCGCGCGCTGGCAAGTCTGTACCGGGCGGGCAAGGTCCCGGCGCTGATTACCCAGAACATCGACAATCTGCACCAGGTCTCGGGTATCGCACCGCAACATGTCATCGAATTGCACGGCAATACCACTTACGCCGTCTGTCTCGATTGTAACGAACGCTACGAATTGCCATGGGTGAAAGAAAAATTTGAAGCCGATAGCGGGCGCGCGCCCGATTGCCCCTGCGGCGGCTTCATCAAGACCGCGACCGTGTCATTCGGACAGGCGATGCCGGAAGATGCCATGCAGCGCGCGCAGCGGGCGGCGAAGGCCTGCGACCTGTTCCTCGCCGTCGGCTCGTCGCTGGTCGTATGGCCGGCGGCGGGATTTCCCTTGATGGCGAAACGTCATGGCGCCTCGCTCGTCATCGTCAATCGCGAGCCGACCGAGTTCGACGAATATGCCGACCTGGTCGTGCGCAACGATATCGGCGACGTGCTCGAACCCTTCATCGGCGCCTGATTCGCAAGGCTTTCCGCTGTGCACAGAGCTGTGCGCAAGCCCATTTTGCTCTTTGCGCCTTATTGGCGGGTGTTATCTTGAAATTGGAGATTCGTTGAAGCGCCCTTAAAGAGGCGCCAGAGAGGTGGCGACGCGTACGACGTCATCACGTCGAACGGAATTGCGTCGGACGGGATTGAATTAAAAATGCCTGGGACAAACATTCGGCCAGGAACTATCGAAGAACTCGTCGACGAAACCGCGACCAATCTCATTGAGATAAGCGGCGTCATCAAGTGGTTCGACGTTTCCAAGGGTTTCGGATTCATCATTCCCGACAACGGCATGCCCGACGTGCTCTTGCATGTCACCTGCCTGCGGCGCGACGGTTATCAGACCGCCTATGAAGGCGCGCGGGTGGTTTGCGAGGCGCTGCAGCGTCAGCGCGGGCTGCAGGCCTTCCGCATCGTCTCGATGGACGAATCGACCGCCGTGCATCCGGCGCAGATGCCGCCGCCGCGCACGCACGTCACGGTGACGCCGACCAGCGGACTCGAACGCGCCATGGTGAAATGGTTCAACCGCTTGCGCGGGTTCGGCTTTCTCACCCGGGGCGAGGGCACACCGGACATCTTCGTGCACATGGAGACGCTGCGCCGCTTCGGCATTGCCGAGCTGCGCCCCGGTCAGACCGTGCTGGTCCGCTTCGGGCCGGGGCCAAAAGGCCTTATGGCTGCCGAGGTTCGCCCCGACGGCGGATCGCTCGGACCGGCCTCGCACTGACCGGCGCGGCGTCGCACCCGCCACTTTCCCGTTGCCGCCAGCTTCACGCCCGCGTAAAGGCGAGCGCATGCGCGCATCCCGCTGGACCGCCTTGTTGATATTCGGATTGCTCACGATCATCGGCCCGGCCGGGGCCGGCGGTCAGGCGACGCTCGAGATCGCCAGCAAGACCGGTGTGCATGCCTTCTCGGTGGAGATCGCCGAAACCGAGGCCGAGCGCGAGAAGGGCCTCATGTTCCGCAAGGATCTTCCCGAGGGCCGCGGCATGTTGTTCGACTTCCATCGCGAGCAGGATGTCGGCTTCTGGATGAAGAACACCTACATTCCGCTCGACATGATCTTCATTCGGGGCGATGGGCGCATTCTGCGCATCGCCGAGAACACCCAACCGCTGTCGACGCGGATCATACCGTCGAACGGTCCGGTCCGTTGGGTCCTCGAGGTGATCGGCGGCACGGCGCGCAAGCTCGGGATCGCCGCCGGCGACCGGGTGTCTTCCTCCGCTTTCAACCGGAAGTAGTCAATCGGTGCTAAAGGCCCGAGGTCCGGGCCGCTTGCTTGCTGACGCCGGCGCGAGCATGTATCGAACGCGCGGACCGAAGGTTCGCCGCGTTCTCGTTCGGCGGGGCATAGCGCAGTCTGGTAGCGCGTCTGGTTTGGGACCAGAAGGTCGCAGGTTCGAATCCTGCTGCCCCGACCAAAAATCCGCAAGCAAGTCGCGCCTCTGAAGTCTGCCGTTGTCGGCGGGTGAAATAATCGTGGGCAGGGCCGTTGAGTATTGGCGCCCGCGTTTGATGTATTCGCGGTGCGTATTCTTGGGCACCGGCCCATTACCACAAATCAATATTGTCTATTCAAACGCGCGCG
>JAKALI010000054.1 GCA_021813195.1 Pseudomonadota bacterium | reverse complement strand
AGCGCGCCGGCATGCTGTATGCGCTTGGTCAATTATCGCATCCTTTTCCGCTCGGCGTGGGCACGGAAGCTGCATTCGTCGCGCTGGCCGCCGCGGTCAGGACGGCCGGCAGCGCCGTCGTGGCTTTGCAACCGCTGCCCGGATTGCGCGTGGCCTTCGGATGTCAGACGAGAGATGTCCTCGGCGAATTTGCAACGCCCGCCGAGGCCACTCAGTCCACGCTGCCCGCTTGTTGCCTGTTGCCCGACGGCACAGTCGTGAGCGCCGGCTGTGTCCGGGATGCGTTGGCGGCAGCGGCCGCTTCGGGAGCAACGACCGTGATTTTGGTCTCCGTCTGTCAGATCCCCGATCTTGCGGCTGCGCGCCAGTCTCTCGTCGGCTTTGCTGCGCAAGCCACCACGCCCGTGTTGCCCATCCTCGTCGTCTCGGTCGACGAATTGGGCTCCAACAACGTCCCCTCTGCGTTGGCTGCTGAGATCGTGTGGGCCGACGGTGGCGACATCAAAGAGGTCTTGCAGCGTATTCGGATAGCGCAACAGGCCCTTGATGACGCGCCCGCGGGGAGTTGCGCTTCGGTCCTGGCTGTGCGCACTCCGGTTTATGTCGGCCACGAACGACGGGGTCGTCGTCCCATGCAACCGAGCCAGGCGGTATGTGATCCGCTCAAGACCAGTCGCGAACGCCTTCTTGCAAGCGGCGTCGTGACGGAGGCAACTCTGGCGGACGTCGAAGATCGGGTGCGCCGGGAAATCGCGGCTGTCGCCGCCGAGCTGTGTTGAAATACACGTTTGCCGGCCTCACGTGCGCTCGGGGCGTTCGCGCAATCGCTGAAGAACCCTCGTGGGGCGGTGCTGGAAAAGCAGTTATCTTTGAGGAATATCGGGCTTTCTCGATCTTTGCATGTATGATAATCTGCTGACGTAGTTATTGCAGGCCGCAATCCTGAGGAGGCAGAGACATGCTGCGGCGTTTGCCCCCGCGCGTCACGGCGAGCGGTCGCCCGGATCGCACCGTGATTGGTGAGCTGCGGGCGGAGCCGTCTGAGCCTCTGCACCCATGGTCGTGGTTATGGTGGCATCCCTGGCACAGTCCCCGCGGCCCGGTCGTGCTACCAGGCCACTCAAAGCGCAGGCCGCTGCTGATTAATCGGCGCCATCCCCTTGCACCCGTCGCCTATCTCGTTCTGCTGCTCCTAAGCCCGCTCATTCTCGGTCTTATTGTGGTCCTGCTTCTCATCACCAAGGGCAGGTCTTTGCTGTGGACGGCGTCCGTACGAGGCTGGTTCCAGCGGCGCTGATTTGTCCACAGATTCGGTGACGTCAAGAACCGCACGGCACGCTTCGGTGCACAGAAAGAGCACGCTCGACCTCTCCCGCAGACGGACGGGGCCGCTATCCTCGGCAACACGCGCACCGCACGGAGCGGCGTGCGCCGGAGGGGGAGTAAATTATGGCATACGGCAACAGCGCGCGCACTAAGGCGATCTTGGCGGCGGTGGCGGTGGGCGCTCTCGCGGGAGGGTGCGCGAGTGAGGGCGACGTTTTGGGTGGTGCCAACCTGACCACAGCGTCCGTGGGGTCGCCACAAGCCCAGGCTCGTCCAGCCATCGACCCGGCCTGCGTGCAGCTTGCAGCCCGTATCGATGCCTTGCGACAAGAAGGCTTCGTGGGGCGCGTCGAGAAGGCCGCGCAAGGAAAATCGTCCACGGTGTCGGTGAAGCGCGCGTCGCTCGCCAAGATGACCGAGCTGGATAAGGCTAACGCCGAATTCCAGGCCAAGTGCTCCAATTTGGGTTCGGCTCAAACCGCGGCAGCGCAAACCGCACCCGCGACGGCCGGTGCCTCGCCTGCGGCAGCTGCTGTTCCTGCCCAAGTTGCCAAGGCTCCCGCAGGGCAAGCCGCCGCGGCCGGAGCAGCGACGCCCTGACCCCGAACGCTGATCCCGATCGAATAATGATGGGGGCGTTCGCGGCACGAATGTCACAATTGTGTGCGGCACTGCGTGTGCAGGGTATGAACAGGGTTGCCGCGAACGAGCCGCAGATGCCATAGACGTGCCCGGAAATTTGCTTAGCGACGGTCGGCGGAGGGACATTGTGGCGTCGGCGAAAGAACGGACGTTGAGGCGATTCGTGCCGCTGGCCGCGGTCGTGGCGGTTGGAGTGCTGGCGTCGGCGTGTGCCGGCGGGTCCGGCAGCGGTGATCCGGGCGCAAGGCCGTTGCCGCCGGGTGAGACGTGTCAGTCTCTCAAAGGCCAGCTCGACCGCATGTTGTCGCGCGGCGTGCAGTCGAAGGTGGAGGCCTTGAGCGCCGGCCGCAGCCAGTCCGCGGCCGACAGAGCCGAGGCCGAAGCATATAACCGAACCCTCAACAGTTATCTGGGTGCGCGTTGCCACGTGTGAGGCAAGGCGGAACAGCGGCGGTTGCTGGCGTCAACAATCAGGAGTGATCCATGGATCAAGTGATGGGCTACCTACAGAACCCTTGGGTCATTATGCTGGTGAACGGCCTGGTTGCTGGATGGTTGGCCGGTCTCATCCTGGGCGGCGGCGGGCTACTGCGCAATTTGGTGGTTGGCATTATCGGGGCTTTCATCGGCGGCGCGCTGGTGCAAGCCGGACTGTTGCAGCTGCCCTTCACGACCGGGTTTGCGCTGGGCGACCAGATCCTGGTGTCGACTATAGGGGCGCTGTTGGTCATTATCATCGCGCGGATCATCGCGCGTTGAGGGTGTGCCCGGCCGACCGGTGCGGGTTCATGCGGGCGCATAGCCCGGCAATCGCACGAGTGTAGGCTTGGCAAGTTACAAGACAGAACGTCGGATGCCGTTTACGGCCGACCAGATGCTCCTCCTGGTCGCCGACGTCGAGACGTACCCTCTTTTTTTGCCGTTGTGCGAAAGCCTAGTCGTTCACGAACGCCAGAAGGTCGACGATGGCGAAGATCTCGTCGCAACCATGGGCATCGGCTACAAATCCATTCGCGAGCAGTTCACAACCCGGGTTGCAATCCGGCCAACCGACAGGATCATTCGGGTGGCCAATGTGGACGGTCCGTTTCGCAGACTGGACAACGTGTGGCGGTTCTCGCCTGCCGGCGAGAGGGCATGCGATGTGTGTTTCGACATCACCTACGAATTTCGTTCTCCGCTTCTCGCCGTCATTCTCGGCGCGGTATTTGAGACCGCCGTGCGGCGCTTCGCATCGGCGTTCGAGGAGCGCGCACACATCGTCTATGGTTCTGCCGGCTGTGCCCAGAGACCTGATGCGTGACGACGCACACGGCATGCCACCGCAGTGACGAACCCGGAGAAATTCAAGGCGTGGCCTGGGGCATGCGGGACAGCGCGAGGGCGAGATTGCGCGCGCGGTTTGCACTGACGAGGCGATCTAATCCCTTCGCTCCGGACAGATTTGCCCCGTCGAAGTCGGCCTCGCTGACATCCGCCCCCGTCAAGTCCGCGCCCGAGAGATCAGCCTTTGAAAAATCGGCGTGATGGAGACGTGCGCCCGCGAGTCTTGCACCCTTTAAGTTTGCATACCGAAACGAAACGTACGTGAGGTCGGAGCCGTTCATGTTGACGCCTTCGAGATTGGCGCCCTCCAGTTCAGTCCGAAAAAGATCTTCGATGAAACCCGTCTTGTTGAATGGAGCGAGCGACGCATCCGTCAGGTCCGCTCCGGAAAGATCAGCGCGGCTTAACTGGCCAAAGACTTTGGCCTTGCGCAAATTGGCGTTACGGAAGCTCGGTGGTTGTTCGGTGCCGGGCGCGCGGCCTAGGGTCGTCGCGGGGCGCAACATGCTGATGCCTCTCAGGTTCGCGCGGTCGAACTTCGCACCGATAATGTTCACCCGGTCGAGATTGGCTGCGGCGAGATCCGCATCTGAGAGGTCTGAGCCTGAAAGGTTTGCACCGAACAGGCGGGCCCCTTGCAGCCGGATGGCCTTGAAGTCGATGAGCGAGAGATCGAGACCCTCCAGATCGCGTCCGGACAAATCGACCGGTGCTGTGCGCTCGGCCCTGTAGAGCTCTGCTGTCAGGTCCCGCGCGCTGATGTCGGCACCAGCGGCCGGAGCAAGGGAACCAACGTGCACGGTGACGACGGCCAGTAGCAGTCTTCGGGACGTTGCTTTCTTTGCCTGCGGCAGATGCGGCATGCTCATGTCTCCGGATTGTGGCTCAAACTTGGGGTCTCCAAACTCAGGGCCTCGAGGATGAGGTCGATGGCGAAGCACGCGGCATCCAGTCGAACCAGATTGCGGCCGAGGTCGCCGAAGTATCGTTCGCGGTGTACGGTGGCACCGCCCGAACGGGCCACAGCAAAATGAACGAGACCGACCGGCTTTCCCGGACTCCCGCCGCCAGGCCCCGCAATGCCGGTTACGCTCACCGCCACGTGGGCATGGGCTTTTTGCAACGCGCCCTCCGCCATGGCGATCGCGCATGTGCGACTAACGGCGCCATGTACCCCAAGGATTCCGGCGTCGACGCCGAGAATTTCCATTTTAGCCGCGTTCGAATACGTCACAAAGCCGCGATCCAGGATCTCGGACGCGCCGGGTATCTCCGTGATAGCCGCCGCGATGAGACCGCCGGTGCAGCTTTCGGCCGTCACGAGCATCACCGCGCGCATCTTGAGCTCTGCCACGAGTTGAGCAGCCCGATCAGCAAGCTTGAGGGGAAGCTGCGGCTCCGCAACGTCCGTCATCGTGCCTTGCCCTCTGTTGAGCGCGACATGTCGTTCTAAGCGAACACGAAAAGCCGGTGGCGATCGTGCCACCGGTCCCTAATATTCTAATGCCGAATACGCAAAGCCGAATAGGCGATTTGTGCAAACGCCCCCGCGTTAGATGCCTACTGCGCGACGAGCTTTTCCGCGAGCTTCAACAAATCGTCGAGAGTTGTGCGCGACTGCGCCCCCATGACCGCCGTGGCCTGGCGCTGAGCTCCTTGCCAAACCGGGAAAGCGTCGCGCAGCACGCCCTGACCCTTAGGTGTGAGATGCAGGCCGCGTCCCCGCCGCCCGGCAGGTGGATCCATGATGATGAGATTGAGGGCGAGCAGTCGCTTCAGGTTTCGAGACAACGTCGATTTTTCGATGTCGAGTTCATGACCAATCTCGACCGCAGTGATGCCATCGCGCGCCGCGAGTTGGGCGAGCAGGGTGTACTGACTGGCCGTGATGCCGAGCGGGCGCATGGCGTCGTCGTAAAACCGCGTGATGATGCGCGAAAGCTGGCGCACCCGTGTTGCCAAACAGGCCGAGGCCGTTTCCTCCGCGATCTCGGCCATCTTGGCAGGATCGCCCGTCGTACGGTCGACCGTTTGGGACATGATATTCATCGCGCCACCTTCATCGTTCGTGCTTACATGTCGGGGAATTCGGCGAGCGACGCGAGGCAACGGCCCGGACCGCGCGAATTCTGTGACCATACAACCTCTATTGCCGCGATTCTGCTAGTGCGGTCAATGTCGCGGGGCGAATCGTCCGCGTGTGCGGCGTCCCATTACGAGAGTGGAAAGGTCGACGGCAGCAGCACGAGCGCAGTCGCCATGGCCACGATGCCCTCCCGCCGGCCGGTGAACCCGAGCCCCTCCGTCGTCGTCGCCTTGATTCCGATCCGGTCGGGGGCGATGGCCAGGAGCTGGGCTACCCGCTGCTGCATCTGGGTCCGATAGGGGCCAATTTTTGGCTCTTCGCACAGCACTGTGATATCGGCATTCGCGATACGCCCGCCCCGCTCCGCGATGCGGGCTACCGCATGTTCAACGAACAGGCTGGATGCGGCACCTCGCCACTGCGGATCGGAGGGCGGGAAGTGCTGTCCGATATCTCCTGCGCCGATGGCGCCGAGAAGGGCATCCGTCAGGGCATGAAGGGCCACGTCCGCGTCCGAATGGCCCTCCAGGGCGCGGTGGAATGGGATTTCGATCCCGCAGAGCCAGATGCGTGTGCCGTCGCTGAAGCGGTGGACGTCAAAACCGCTGCCGGATCGCGGCTCCCAACCGATGGACGACGGGGGTGCGGTTAGCATGCAATCGGCCTCCTTGAGATCCTCCAGCGTCGTGAGCTTCAAGTTCCGACGATGATCGGGAACGACGGTGAGGCGCAGCCCCGCCCATTCGGCGACGGCGGCATCGTCGGTGAAATCGTCACGGCCGGCGGCCGCTGCGGCCCGGTGCGCGCTGATGATGGATTGAAACCGGAACCCTTGCGGTGTCTGAGCGCGCCACAGGTCCTCGCGGGGAAGGGTTTGGACGATGCGGCGCTCGCCGTCGACGCGTTTCAGGGTGTCGGTCAGGGGGATGGCCGCGATGGCGCCGTCGGCGCAATCGAGGGCGGCCAAGACACCGTGGATCGTTTCAGGGGTCACAAAGGGCCGCGCGGCGTCATGGATCAGAACGCGGTGGGGCGCGGCTGCCGAGAGTGCTTCCAGTCCCGCAAGCACGGATGTCTGGCGCGTGGCTCCGCCGCAGACGGGCCCCGGGATGTGGTCGCAAAGTCCGACCAGAACGGCGTCGTAGAGCGGTCGATCATCGGGATGTATGACAACTTGAACGAGGTCGATGCCCGGGGCGGCGAGAAAGGCTTCGATCGTACGCCGAAGCGAGGATTTGCCTCCGATCGGAATGTACTGCTTTGGCGTCCCGCCTCCGGCGCGCTGCCCGCGGCCTGCGGCGACGATGAGAGCGGCCGTAGATACCATGGAGGGTTTCGGGTCATTCCAGCTTCGACTAGGCGTACCCATAGCCAGCCTGGGGCGTCGATTGCAAATCCGCCAATCTTCGCACTTGCGAGACAGAACAGATCGCTCTAGTCTGCACAATTGGAGAGCAATGAAAAATGTTGCCAGTTTTTTCATCAATCGCTGGTGATGTCCCTACGGGACCTTTGACAATTGGCAAGGTCAGCCTTGCAAACCGCATCGTTCTGGCTCCGATGACCGGCGTGTCCGATCTGCCCTTCCGGCGCGCAGCGCATCGCCTTGGGGCTGGCGCGGTCGTGACCGAAATGGTCGCCAGTGCGGAACTCGTGGCAGCAAAGATTCGGGTGCGCCGCAAAGCGGTGCGCGCAGAAATTTCGCCCCACATCGTCCAACTCGTCGGCTGCGAGGCGCGTTGGATGGGGGAGGCCGCACGCATCGCTGAAGCCGACGGCGCAGACATCATCGACATCAACATGGGTTGCCCCACGCGCGAGGTGACGGGCCGCCTCTCCGGCAGCGCCCTGATGCGCGATCTCAATCATGCGCTGGAATTGATCGAAGCGGTCATCCGGGCCGTGAGCGTGCCTGTGACCGTCAAGATGCGTCTGGGTTGGTGTGAGGCGACACGCAATGCGGCCGAACTCGCCGCACGCGCTGAAAGTGCCGGTGTCAGTCTGGTCACCGTTCATGGGCGCACGCGCAATCAGTTTTTCAAGGGCCGGGCGGATTGGGGCTACGTGCGCAGCGTCACGGAACGTGTGCGCATCCCGGTGATCGTCAATGGCGACATCGCAACGGCGGCCGATGCGTCCTCAGCCCTCGCACTCTCAGGTGCGGATGGTGTGATGATCGGCCGTGCCAGTTATGGCGCGCCGTGGTTGGCGGGGCGAATTGCGCGGGCGCTGGATAGCGGTTGCGACGACGGCGGGCCGAACCGCGACGACCAATGCCGCATCGCGCTTGCTCATATTGAAGACATGTACCTCCACTACGGCACGGCTGTGGGTGTGAAAAACGCGAGGAAGCACGTCGGCTGGTATCTGGCGACCTGCGGCTTGCCGGCAGACGAGGTGCCGGCTTGGCGGCAGCGGCTGTGCACGCTCGAGAATCCATTGGCCGTACTTGCGGGGCTGAAAGAAGCCTACAGCCGCGCCACTGATGTTGCGCAAACACGGAGGGCGGCATGAGCGACGCGGTTGTGCAAGGGGCGATCGGTCAGAGCGGCTATGATCCACAGGTCGATCTCGATCAACTGTTGTCAGGGCTGCCGCACGCAATCCTTGCTCTGGCGCCAGACAATCGCATCGTGTTCGCCAACACCGCTGCTGAGAGCTTTCTCTCCTCGAGCCTTGCGGTGCTACGCCGACAACGATTTGACGATGTTCTAGCTTACGGCTGTCCGCTTCTCGGGCTGGTCGATCAGGTGCGCGCGACGGGCGGCACGCTCAACGAATACGGCCTCGAGCTGCATGTGCCCCGACTTCTTCAGCCCAAACTCGTGGACGTACACGCTGCGCCGTTCCCAGACCGGTCTGGTCTCGTGATTGTGATGGTCCAACAGCGCAACATGGCCCAGTTGATCGAGCGTCAGGTCGTTCATCGTGCCGCAACCCGCACCGTCAGCGGCATGGCGGCTGTGCTTGCCCACGAGATCAAAAATCCGCTGTCGGGCATTCGCGGCGCCGCTCAATTGCTCGAACCGGCGCTGAACGACGAGGATCGCGCTTTGACGCAGCTCATTTGCGCCGAAACCGACCGTATCCGGGATCTCGTCGACCGGATGGAAGTTTTTGGCGACGAACGGCCCCTTGTGCGCCAGCCGGTCAACATTCACGACGTATTGGGCCATGTGCGGCGTCTCGCCGAGACGGGATTTGGCCGCAACGTGAGAATTGTGGAGGACTATGATCCCTCGCTGCCGCCGGTAGAAGGACATCGCGACAAGCTGGTGCAGGTCTTTCTCAATCTGCTGAAGAACGCGGTCGAAGCAACCTCGGCGCATCCTGAAGAAGCGCGCATCATCTTGACAACGGCCTATCGGCCGGGGGTGCGCATGTCGCTGCCCGGCTCCAAGGCTCGCGTTGCGCTGCCGCTGCTCATCCAGATTGAGGATAACGGCGAAGGAATTCCGGAGCATCTGCGGGCCAGAATCTTTGATCCCTTCGTGACGTCGAAGCGCAACGGCGCCGGGCTCGGTCTGGCGGTCGTCGCCAAAATCGTCGCCGATCACGGTGGCGTCATTGAGTGTGACAGCGAGCCACGCCGCACGCTGTTCCGCGTCCTTTTGCCGAAATATGACGGCACCGGACACCTATCAGCTGTCGAGACGGGCCAGACCGAGGAGACCTGAAAATGGCGCGAGGGACCATCCTGATCGCTGACGACGACACCGCGATCCGCACGGTTCTTAATCAGGCTTTGGCGCGCGCGGGCTACGCGCCACGGGCGACGGGCAATGCCGCGACGCTATGGCGATGGGTTGCTCAAGGGGAAGGAGACGTCGTCATCACCGACGTCATCATGCCCGACGAGAACGCATTTGATCTCATTCCGCGCATTAAGAAGGTGCGTCCCGATCTGCCCATCATCGTCATGAGTGCGCAGAATACCTTGATGACCGCCCTGACGGCGGCGGAGAAGGGCGCTTATGAGTATCTGCCCAAGCCCTTCGATCTGACGGAACTCGTTGCTGTCGTTGGTCGCGCGCTCGCCGGTCAGAGCCGCAAACAGGTTCGCCCGAGCGACTCCGGCGAAGTGGAAGACCTGCCGCTGATCGGCCGTTCACCAGCCATGCAAGAAATTTATCGAGCCCTCGCGCGCCTCACCCAGACCGACTTGACGGTGATGATCACGGGAGAGAGCGGCACGGGCAAGGAATTGGTTGCGCGGGTCCTCCATGATCACGGCCGGCGCCGCCAGGGGCCGTTCGTCGCCATCAACATGGCCGCCATCCCGCGTGACCTGATCGAGAGCGAATTGTTCGGCCACGAGAAGGGTGCCTTCACGGGAGCGGAGAAGCGCAGCCAAGGCCGTTTCGAGCAGGCTGAGGGCGGCACGCTGTTTCTCGACGAGATCGGCGATATGCCGCTTGATGCCCAAACGCGTCTGCTCCGCGTACTGCAACAAGGGGAATATACGACCGTCGGCGGGCGCACGCCTATTCGCACCAACGTCCGTATTATCGCTGCGACCCATCGCGACCTGCGCCATCAGATCGCGCAAGGGCTTTTTCGCGAGGATCTCTACTATCGGCTGAATGTTGTGCCTTTGGGTCTGCCGCCGTTGCGCGAGCGCACCGAGGACATCGGCGATTTGGCGCGGCACTTCCTGCGGCTTGCCGCTCGCGAGGGCCTGGGACAGCGCGCCATTGAACAAGCCGCCATTGCGCGGTTGCAACAGCACGTGTGGCCGGGCAACGTGCGGGAATTGGAGAATTTCATCCGCCGCGTGGCCGCCCTTCATGCTGAAGAAACGATCACGGCCGCCATCGTTGAGCAGGAACTGGCTGAAGTGCCAATGTCCAAACCTGCAACGGGTGGCAGTGAAACGCTCAGCCTGCAGGAAATGGTCGAACAGCACTTGGCACGCTACTTCGAGAGTTTCGGGAGAGATCTGCCGCCGCCTGGGCTCTACGATCGGGTCATCCGCGACATTGAGGTCCCTCTATTGTCTGCGGCCTTGAGCGCCACGCGCGGCAATCAGATCCGCGCGGCCGAACTTCTCGGTCTCAACCGCAACACGCTGCGCAGCCGAATAAAGGATCTGGATATCAAAGTGTTTCGCACGCCGGCCAACACCTGACCTGCGTCTGGCCTGCATCACTTTTCACGAAGCCATTGACGTTTTTGTCGCGGAAATGTCACACTTTGCTGTCTCATGTGATGCACGGGCTGCAGTGTGGCCTGCAGTTCGTTGCTTGTAGGTTGCGCGCGGTCAACACGCCACACCGCTAAAATCAGATGCCTCAGAGACCTCAGTTTCCGGTTATGGCGTGAAATGAGAGTGGTCTTCCGGGGCATGATTGCGAACATAAAGAGCGAGATCGTTGTTGGAGATCTGCGCTCGCTGGAGCCCCGTCCTCAAAATGGACATGCCGCTGTTGACCTCGCGCAATTCTGAACAGATGCGATCTGCGATCGCCTCTGTTTTCGATCCGCGCCTTGAGATCAGTGAGCGCGCATTCCGTATCGGATTGGTCACGGTCGTCCTGTCGCTGATTTCCGGACTTGCGACTTACCTCATCTTGACGGGCCTCACCCCGATCACGCCGCGCGACGATGTCGTGCTGATCGTCCTTTTGCTCAACATCGGGCTCATCCTTGCCATGATCGCGATCCTGGCGTGGCAGGCTCAAGGGCTCTGGCGGGCGTGGCGGGATGAGGTGCCCGGCGCGCGGCTTCATGTGCGCATCGTCGGTCTCTTCTCCCTCATTGCAGCGTTGCCAGCCATCGTTCTGGCGATTGCAGCGACAACGACGTTCTCGCGCGCCATCGACAGCTGGTTTTCGGTCCGGACCCGCGAGATTATCGACAACTCTCTGGTTGTCGCGCAGTCCTACCTCGAAGAGCACGGTCAGGTCATTCGTACCGACGTGGCCAACATGGCCCGCGACATCGATGCGGCCGCCGATGATCTCGCCGACGATCCGGAGAAGTTGCGCCGGTTGCTGATTGCGCAAGCGGGATTGCGAGAGCTGCCGTTCGCCTACCTCGTCGATCCCAACGGCAATCTCCTCATGTCGGCGTTCGATGAGCCCGCCTCCGGTTTCGCCAAGCCGCCCCCGGCGGCAATTGCAGAAGCGGAAAAAGGCCAGATCGCAATCATCAAGTCCACAGAACGCGCACAAATTGCTGCGTTATCGAAGCTTGCCAGGTTCCCTGGGCAGTATCTCCTCGTCGTGCGCGGTGTTAGTCCGAAGGTCATGACGCATCTGCAGCGCACGGAGCAGAGCGTGGATGAATACAATCGGCTGCGTCGGGCCCGCGGAGGGCTCAAATTGGCGCATGGCCTCATGTACACGATGATCTCGATGACAGCCCTGCTCGCGGCCATCTGGACAGGGTTGTGGTTTGCGAGCCGCTTTGTCTCACCGATCCGGCGGCTGATCGCCGGAGCGCGCGAGGTCTCCACCGGCAATCTCGACGTTGAATTGCCAGAACGGCGCGGTGAGGGCGACCTGCGCCGTTTGTCCTCGACGTTCAACACCATGACGCGGGAATTGAAGCAACAGCGTGACGCCCTCGTGTCGGCAAACGTGGCGCTCGAAGAACGCCGCCGGTTCATGGAGGCCGTTCTTTCAGGCGTCTCGGCTGGCGTCATTGGCCTCGACAGTCAGGGGCGTATCACCCTGGTTTCCCGATCGGCAGAGAATTTATTGGGCATCGGGCAAGGCCGTCTCGTCGGCGAACGGCTGGCCGATGTGCTGCCCGCCTTCGCCGCCGCACTCGCGCCGCCGGAAGAAGGCGCAATCCGCATCAAGGGTCAGCAGGAGGTCAAGCAGTTCGTCGGCACGGAGGAGCGCACATTTCTCGTGCAGGTGACGGAAGAGCAGGCCGGTGCTGGTGACGTCGGATCCGTGGTGACGTTCGACGATGTCTCCGAACTCGTCGCGGCTCAAAGGACATCGGCCTGGGGTGACGTGGCGCGGCGCATCGCGCATGAAATCAAGAACCCCCTGACGCCAATCATTCTGTCCGCCGAGCGTATCCGGCGTAAGTATGGAAAGCTAATCGAAGAAGACCGCGAGACGTTCGAGAAACTGACGGCGACGATCGAGCGGCAAGCGGGCGACATCAAAACGATGGTCGATGAGTTTGCGGCCTTTGCCCGGGTACCCAAACCCGTGATGGAGAAGGCCGACATCCGCGACGCCGTGCAGGAGTCAGTCATTTTATTCCGTGAAAGTCATCCCGGCCTCACGTATCGCTTGGACATGCCGCAAGAGCCGGTCATCGCTTCATTCGACAGGCGACTCATCACGCAGGCGGTGACAAACCTCGTAAAGA
>JAKALI010000827.1 GCA_021813195.1 Pseudomonadota bacterium | reverse complement strand
TCGCCGTCCTGCTGGATGAGTAGCTCGGGATAGAAGAGCTTGACGGTGCACTCGGGGGCCGCCTCTTGCAGGAGGGGCACGCAGCGCGAGAGACCGATGTAATCGCCATGCGGATCGAGGATGAGCAGCGGATAGCCGTGCCCGATCAACTCGCGGATGATGCGGCGGGCGGCGACCGTCTTGCCGCCGCCGGTCATGGCCAGGATGGCAAGGTGCCGGGCAACCAGCTTCGGCGCCGAGAGGGTAACCTCCACGTCCTGCCGGGCAATCAGCGTTCCGATGCGAATGCGGCGCTCGTCCTCGACCTCGCCGATCAGGAGCTGCCGGACAGCTTCGGCTGGCGGATGAAAGACTGTGCAGGCCGGCTTGACCGGATAGGTGAGCGGAAAGAGGCTGGAGAGATTGGTGTCGGTGGTTGCGCCCAGGATCAGGGCTGAGGCCTCAAGCTGATCGCGCGTATTGGCCAGAACGGTGGATTCGAGAGATATGCCTTCTTGTGCCAGCTCCTGGCCGGCCTCGAAGGGAAAGAACGGATTGAAGCGGCGGATGTCGGTGATACGGGCCCAGACGTAGATGCGCGTCCGGTCGGTGAAGGAGCCGTCCGGCACATCCATGCTGAGCGCGACGATATCGCCGACGCGCGCCTGGTACTGCCTGAGGATGAACGTGAATTCCGAGATACCGGCGTTGCCGACCACGGTGCCGACCGCACGCCACGACTTTTCGGGCGCATCGACGGTGGCGGGCTGCGGAGCGGCGTCGTTCATGAGACTTCCCCCTTACTTCATGATGCCGGGCCGCAGCAGCCACTCGCGACCGGAGCCGCACAGCATGCGCCGAAGGGCATCGAAGCTGCGCGTGTCACCGGAATCGAGCGCGCGCTTGAGCGCCTGAACTGTCGTGTATGTCGCAATCGGCCGGGTCATCCAGTTTGGGACCTTGGCGAACTTGTCCACGATGTCGAGCCCCACCGGGAAGGCGTAGCGGGGGAGCAGCAGCGCGCAATGCGCGACGAGGGCAGCGGCCTTATCGAATGAGCCAAGGTCCTTCTCGAACATTTCCACCCTGATCGGGGCGCTCCATTCGGTGACCTGGACGTAGGAGACGAAGGGCTTGGGATAGTGGCAAATATAATCGTCACGCCAGGCGGGCGGCGCACGGCGCAACTCGTTGCGGTCTACGACTACCGGCTTCAGTGCTTCGCCGGGTTCCAGGACGCACCGGAAGAGCAGCGAATCCGTGATGCGCTGCCCCTCGCTTTCGGGATCGTCGCCGGGATCGATGGATGTGAGGAATTCGCGCTTCCATTGTGCCGGTGGAACGGGAAGGAGACGGGCGATCTCATGGTCCTGGAGCGAGGCCAGAACGGAGCGGATGACGGAATTCGTGGTCGCCTCTCGCTCGACGACACCGCAGACGATTGGGGCGGCGTCCCGTAGAATCTGGAGCTGGCGGAGGTAGACGCTGATGAAGTTGCGGTCGCGGCCGGCGCGGGCAGGTTCTCCGGGGAGTAACTCGGCCAGAGCTGTGTCCGAGAAGTTCGGGAAGCGGTGTTTGACCTTGCCTCCGGTGAGTCGCGTGAAGAGCCGCTCTTCCATGATGTCGGTGTAGCGGGAGACTGGATTGACCAGGGCACCGTGCACAAGCACCCACCGGACTTCCGTGAAGTCCCGGATCATCTGCACGGCGCCGGCCGCTTCGATCGAAATCCGGGCCGCGTCGCGAAGGGCTCCGATGTCGGGGAAGCTATTGTCGTAGACGCCGCCTTCGCCGGGATCGTAAAGCTCATCGATCAAATGCTTGAGCATCGTGAAATGCTCGCGGCCATCGCCGCTCTGACCCGGCGTCACAAGATAACCGCCGACGCGCGCCGCGATCGGGGCGGAGCCCAGCATCGAAAGATTTGCCAGCCCGCCGTCGATGAAGCCGATCGGCTTGCCTGCAACGCTTGGCCAGAATTCTTTGTGACCGTGAGGAATGCTGACGATCCGGCCAGTGGCTAGCAGCACCGTGCGGAGCTGCTCAGCCAGCAGTTCGACAATCTCGATGAACCGGAGCTGGGCCGGTGCCGAGAGATCGCCCGCGACCTTGAACATGCGCTCCATGATGTGCGGGCTTCGCACCTTCTCATGGATAGTGGGCTTGCGTGCGGGTGCACCTGTAACCGGGTCGCGCGGCATGGGTGCGATGGGCGGGGTCTTTGGCCTTTCTTTCCTCGGTGCTCGTTTAGTAGCGGGTGCCGGTGGGGTATGCACAGCCGCACCACAATAGGGAGCCAGAGCAGTGAAGCCGTCCGAGCCTTCAACATAGGCCGCCATGCTGTCGCGCAGGTCGCGCTCAACGATGGCGGCCAGACCAGCATGGGTCACACGGTCGGTGTTCCGCGAGACGAACGTGATCGCCAGCGGCGCCGACCCGTCGTTGAAGGCGCGTGAGCGGATCAGGACAAAGTCCTTGCTGTCCAGGACGGCGAAGGCGTCGCCATTGATCTTGCTGCCGCCGAGACGCCAGTTTCTTCCTGTCTTACTGAGTGTGCGCGGCTGGTGGATGGTGTCTGCGCCGAAGCGCACGAAGCATTCGAAAATCGCTCCTCCCGCGTCGAACACACCGGGCGATAGAAGCTGGCGTGCGACCGGCACGGTGATCGCGATGGCGCGCTGCTTGCTTGACATGCCGCCGCGATGCGCGGCAAAGAGGCCAAAGTCGGAGTCGGTCAAGGACCTGACGACGATCACTTCACGAACCGGGCCCGCCATGGCTCACACTCCGGCAAAAGCAAGCTGCGCCGGCATGTCGCGGCAGCTCTCAGGCAGCAGCGCCTCCAGAACGGTGGTGGCCAGTGCTCTTGCCATGAGGGGCGGGACCGCATTGCCAATTTGT
>JAKALI010000826.1 GCA_021813195.1 Pseudomonadota bacterium | reverse complement strand
GTCTCGTAGATCGCATCCGACAGGCGCACGGAGCCAGGGTCGTCCGCCGTCTCGCTCAGGGTGTAGCTTAGGTCCTCGGCGTCGAGTGCGACGACATGCTTGGCGGCACTATTGGTCGGGGGCGCTGCCCGCAAGGCTCTGACCGCGGTGCTGGGGGCACGGGCAGGATTTCCCGAGAAGGGAGAAGAGGGGCGGGGGCGAGCGACAATGCCTTCTGCCAAGGCGAGGCGCGGTGGGACATCCGTCACGATCCGGGCCAGGAGCTCTGCAGGGTCAGCGCACATGGTCTGGGCGATATCAGCGGTTATACCTCCCAATTCCCCGCCACGGCATTTGTCGAAGACCGAAATCCGCGTCTCGAAGCTGGTGCCGTGCTTGGCGAAGGCGGCTCCGGACACCGCGCCGGTAAACACCAAGGTGGCGCTCTCGGTCAGCCGGGCGAAGGTCTCGGCCCAGGCAGGGGCGTCCGGTACGAAACCCGCCCCGGTGATCGCGACCAGGCGCCCGCCGGGCACAAGCCGCGCAAGCGCCGAGCGCAGATGCCGGACCGTTGCCTCGGTGTTGCGGCCATCGACATGGGCCACAGCCGAAAACGGCGGGTTCATCAGGATCACGCTCGGGCGGATCCCGGGATCGAGGTGGTCGTCGATCTGCGCAGCGTCAAACCGCGTGACCGGGGCACCCGGGAAGAGGAGTGCCAAGAGTTCGGCGCGGGTTTCGGCCAGCTCGTTCAGTGCCACCGCCGCGCCGGTCATTTCGGCCAGAATGGCAAGGAGTCCGGTTCCGGCCGAAGGCTCGAGAACCAGTTCACCGGGCGTGATCTGCGCCGCAGCCAAGGCCGCCAGCCCCATGGGCAAGGGCGTACTGAACTGCTGGAAGCGCTCCATCTCTTCCGAACGCCGGGTGTGGGTTGGCACAAGGCTCGAGAGCTTGGCGAGTATCGGCGCCAGCGCGGTGGGCGAGCCAGCCCGGGCAAGAAGCGCACGACCAAATTTGCGCAGGAAAAGGACCAGCGCAACCTCGCAGGCTTCATAAGCCAGCTTCCAGTCCCAGGCGCCCGCAGCATCGGAGCCGCCGAAGGCACGCTCCATTTCGAGTCGCAGGCGCAATGCGTCGATCTGAAAACCCTGCGCAAGATCAGGCTGCAGCGCGGCGGCGACGGCGAGAATGCGGGCGGCGATCGAGGGAACGGGCGGCAACGCCAAAGGCGGCGCAGCCAGAATGGCAGGCGGAAGGTAGGTCATCGGGGAACTCCGGGATCAGGGGATGGTCAAGCCCCGGGAGACACCTCTCTCGGCATCCCTCGGGCTCGCCCCTGCCCCCTCCCCGCTCTGCCTCTGGCCGGCCGCAACCGGCGCAGATCGGCAAGGGCGTCAAGCCGCCCCTCCTTGCATTTGTTCCTTATTTGTTCTATATGTGAGAACCAAGCCGAGAAGGAAGATTCCCCATGGAAGACACCGCCTTTGCCCTCCCCGCCACTCAGAAGCAGATCGCCTATGCGCGGTCGCTTGCCCTGAAAAACCAGACGCTCCTGCCTTGGGAAGTCCAGCAGGATCGCCGCTCGCTCAGCGCTTGGATCGACGCGCAAGCCAGGATGAAGCCGCTTTCCGATTTCGACCGCCTGCCGTCCTCCAAGCAGGTGGCCTTTGCCGAACGCCTCGCCCGCATCAAGCGCCGCGCCGTCCCGGAAGATTGCTTCCGCGACAAGGGGCTCATGTCGAAGTGGATCGACGGGAACCGGTGAGCACAGCACCGGCTGGTGATGCCCTTGCGATCATTCAGAGTTTTGCCATGTCGTAGGTTGGCAAACAGAGCATAGTTGCCAACCTATAGGTTGGCAGATTGGCTCTTCAGAATTTCAACTGCGGTCAAATGCCTGTCCGAGCCGCGCCAGCTCGGTCAGAGCCGCTTCTTTCGTTTGCACGTCGTCCTCGTCGGCGATGAGCCTGCGAACGGTGCTGACAGGCATGAACATTCTCAGCGGGTTCGAAACCAAGGACTGGAACCCGTAGCTCTCGTAGAGCGCCTTGCGACGCGAGACGCGGTCGGGATCTCCGCAGTCGAGCACATCGAGCATGACCACCGCGACGCCAATGGCGTCGGCCGCAACGGCAATTCTCCGGAGGGCATCGACAAGCAGATCGCCGCCAAACCCGCCGCCGCTGAACTTCCGATCCCGCCCGATCATCGAGATGTAAGCGGCGGGAATGTTGCCATGCGAAGGCCGGGTCCGCGCAAACGTCGCAGGAAGATCCGTAAACTGAACCGCGTGCGCATTCAGGGCATAGAAGCCGATGACCGTGCCGTCGGGGTCAACCATCACGTAGAGGCGGACATTATCCGCCTTGGCGAGCTTGTTCGCAGTCTTCTGGAAATAGTTGTCGACTTGCTCGACACCGCAAGAAAAAGCCGCCCGATCATGCTTCGAAGGATCGAACGGCTCGATGGTATAGGCGACCGGTTGCGAAGCGGCCATTTACTTCGACACAACCGTCTCGCGGTGCCGACGGAAGGCTGCGCGCAGGGCCTCGGTCGGCGCCGCCGGCGCATCAAGCGCCGCAAAGAACGCCTCATGATCGACCGGCTGAAGCACCGTCCGGTCATGCGCTGCGATCGTTGCTAGCGCGGCCTGATAGGCGGCATTCATCGTGAAGACGGAATCGTCGACGCCGGACAGCGCCGCCGCCTGCTGGATCGCATTTTTGATGCGCGGCTTCGTCCGGAAATTCATCCGGGCCTCGTTGCGCTCATCGATCGCGCGCGTGGTGTCGTGGAAACCGAGCATGGTCGCCTCCTGAAAAGTCTTCCAACTATGTACGCCACATAGACGTACGTTTCAAGCGTGCGGTCAGAAAAGTTCTTCGAAAGTCGCACCCTCACC
>JAKALI010000825.1 GCA_021813195.1 Pseudomonadota bacterium | reverse complement strand
CAGACTTGTGCGAAGAAATGCGCCCGCCGAAGATGCGTGTTGATGCCATAGGTCGAAGCGCCATAGGCGTTGAAATTCGGCAACATTCCTTCAACGATTTCCGCTGAGGCATCAGGAGCGAGCGCATAGATTTGCGATGATGTGATCATCACGACCCCCGGTTAGCATAAGCGTTCGTCCCGTCCGACCAGCAGAATGCGATCGCGCTACCGCCGGTAATAACCGAAAATAGCTGATTTGGGGTCGGGCTTGCATCGTCATAGATGAAGACAGGATTTGAATCAGAACCGATCTTCGGAATGAGGTAGAGCCCCTTAAGCAGCTTCGGCATCGTGATCTGGAAGGAGCCGCCGGCACCGTTGACGGGCACGATGAAGTCCGTCGTGAGCAGGGTGTAATTAGCCGTCTTGGCTGCGGAAGCGTACTGCTTCAGCATCGTCAGGATGGCGGAAGCGGACAGAGCAAGGGGTGGGCCGGCGACACCGATATTGTTCCCGAGAATGGTCTGATCGACGATGTTCTGCAGGTCACCGGCCGCCGGCTGCGCGAAGGTGGACGCACCGGTCAGACCAACGCCGGTGGAGAACTGGTGTGCCGGCGCCGCAGAGCTGAGAACACCGCCGAGTTCGGTTGCCGTTGGCGTAGTGAGGGGGAGTCGGATGAAGCGGCCGTTCCCGACCACGGCCGAGGGTTGGACGACATAGAAGGGCGAGCTTGCGGTGTCGTCCGCCGCCGCGCTGGCTGGATCCCAATAGAACAGGCCCTGCTCACCGTCGCCCGGCGTCAGCGCGCCCTTCAGGGCGACAATCTGAGCCGTCGCCAGAAAGGACAGCGGAAGCGCCTTCATGGCGGCGAGGGTGCTGCGGGAGGGGATATTGGCCGGGAGGTACATCAGCGCGCCCCATCGCAAGAAGCGCCGGGCGCGGAGAGGATCGCTCTGTCAAGGCGGAAACCCGGCTGCATGGCATCGTCCTGGCATAGGGACCAGCCGGCGGACGGGGCGCCAACTCAAGGAGGCGCGGCGAAAATACCACGGACAGGCTGAAGGACAAAGCCTAGTGGCGCAGGAAGGCCACCGGACGGGATTTGGCTGCCGACGCCCAGCAGAGACCGCAACTGGCGCACTGCCGCCCCTGCTGCCATTGGGCGGGGCAAACGATGGCGCCCTGCCTCTGAGCCTCCTCGTGGCTGTCCACGATCAGGGTGCGCGGCCCTGATTTGGCTCCGGAGGTGCGGATGGCGAAACGCTCCCAAGCCCAGTCACGAACTGCGGCGACACGCTCGCCGATGGGGTGCCGATCCGGTCCGGTCCACTGCCATGCGGTGTAGCCGAAGACCCGGAGGCCCGGGTAGCGGTCCAGCGCGTCGGCCCAGAAGTCCACGTACGGCACCGAATGGAAGTCGCCGAGAACATGGAGGCGAACCACAAAGCCGCCGGGATGCTGCCGCTGTAACCGAGTCAACTCGGTACGGAGTGTCGGTATCAGAACCCGGCCGTGACCGTAGCGCAGGGCAAACGACATGCCGTTGCCGTAGCACGAAAGATAAGCCTCGCAGGACCGCGGGCAGGTCGCCCGCTCTTCGAGGCTGAGGCTGTAGGCCGGCATCCCGCGCCATGCGCCTTTGGTGACGACGGAACCGAGCTTGCGCTGGTTGGCGCCGGATTTGAGCATTCCCGGCTCCGGAGCGCGGAGGCGGTTCGGGAAAAGTGAGTGCGCTTCGACGACGGCCGGATGGTCAGGGCGCAGCGAGGTCTTGGCACCCTGCGGATGGAAGTTCAATGCAAGCATCCGAGACTTGCCCGAGATGGAACCGTGGGACAGCCCCATCGCCTTCGCCACGGCGCGGATATTGCCGCCGTGGATCTCCCACGATTGGCGCAGTTCGTTTTCTTTATCGGCGGTCCAGTTCATCGCACGGCCTCGTAATCACGATCATGCTCAAGTGTCTTGCGACACGGGGCAATCCACTGAAGCGGCTCGGGCTTGGCGCCTTTTATCCAGACGAGCCATGAATACGAGGTTGCTGTGCTTGCCTTCCTGTCAATCCGCCCCTTCACCATCGGCACGCGCTCAACAAAGATCGCCGCGATTGTTGGAGGCATCGGTCGGAAGATGCGTTCATAGCGCCCGACACTTTCGAGAAACGAAGTCCGCACCAGCATGGCGCAACCAACGCGGGCGAGATCAAACGCTCGCATGATGAACTCTTCGGCGAGCCGGAAGGGAGGATTGCTCCAAATCCAGTCCACCGGATTGCGCGTGATGTGTAGAGGCTCGCTACCGGGAATGAGAAAGTCGCATAACCGCTGCAGCCCCTCGTCATCGCGAGGACGCCCATCAGGACCAAATACAGGCATCCCTTTCGGCCACTCCGGACTGTAATCGAAGACGTCGCTGGCATGAACGCTGTCAAAGTATTCTCGCATCGGACGCACCATGTAGCCGCGATTGGCCGCAGGCTCCCACGCTCGACCAAATGGCAGTCCTCGCGGCTTTATCACTTGCTCCGCTAGGGCGCGCGTAGCGAACGGAAGCGTCGGGAAATCATCAAAACTGTCCGGCGGCTCGATCCGCTGTGCCATGACGGCGCTTGACCTGTTTTGGCTCACTTCCCCATTCTCCCTTCCGCATATGCCCGCGCTTCATAGAGGCGCTTGAATTTCATCGAGAAGAAACTGGCGTCGCGGCCGGCGGGATGACCATCCGGATACACAAACCAGCGCCACGGCCGGTCGCGCTCGATGATCCAGCGCCCGAGCGCATAGCGCCGCATGCCGATGCGTCTCAAGCCCTTTCGGCTGCTTGGTCGCGACATTGCAGCCTCTCGATAACTCTGGCGACGACGACAAGTGCTTCGCTCGACATGACGGCGCCGTTGA
>JAKALI010000824.1 GCA_021813195.1 Pseudomonadota bacterium | reverse complement strand
TCGGGATAAGAGATAATATGCCGCGTCGGCATTATGCAGAGCACGGCGCTTCAACTCTTTGATTGCCTGTTCCATTTCGCGATCTCCACTTGGCATAATCATGATGCCTCTGCTCTCAACAGCAGAAGGACACCCCTCATGACTTCCCCCTCCAACTCTCGCTCCGGCGGCGACCGTCGCAGCGGCGTTGCCGATGATCGCGCGCTCATCCAAAGCTACCTGACGCAGCATCGCAGGCTCACGGGCAGCGCCCTGAGCGCGGCGCGGCATTTCCTGAAGTGGGCGGCCGCTCACGGGATCACGCATACGGATCTTGATGCGGCAGCGGTTGATCGTTTCGCGCGGCATCGCTGTCGCTGCGGGCGCTACAGCCCCGGGCAGCTTCGCGATCCGGCCTACATGACCGATGTCCGCCGGTTTCTCGGTCATCTTGAGAATGCGGGGATCGTGGCCGTTCAAGATGGTGTCGAACGGCTGGGCAAATACGTGGCAGGGTTCGCCGTCAGGCTCGAAGCGGTCGGCTACAGCAAACCGGCCTACGCCGGGCGATTAAGTCAGGCGCGGCATTTCGCCGAATGGATCTTGCAGTCGCGCATTCCGGCACGAGAGATCACGGACGCCACCATTGAACAGTTTGCCCTGCACAATTGTCGGTGCGGCATCCGAACCAAGCGGGGCAGACGTGCGGCTGGGACGGGGACCGCAGATCGTCGCCGCGGCGCACGCCGTTTCCTTGATTTCCTCCGCGAACACGGCGTGATCAATCCCTCGGCGCCACCCGATACTCCGGAGGTCGATCCGCGGCTTGACGCCTTCGCTCAATGGCTGAATCGCGAGCGGGGGACAACGTCCGAGACGATCCGGCGCTATCGACAGGAGGCGGGGCGCTGGGTCGGAGGCCTCGGCGCGGATCCAGCGCATTACGATGCAGCCACAATCCGCTCGATCGTTCTGGATCAGGGCCCGGAACGGTCGCGTTCCTCGATCCGTTTAACAGTGACCGTGCTGCGCGCGTTTCTGCGTTTCACCGTCAGCCGGGGGCTTTGCGCGCCGTTCCTGCTGCATGCAGTGCCGCCAGCAATTCGACGCAAGCTTTCAACCATTCCGCGCACGATCCCCGCGGCAACGATTGAAGATATCATCGCATCCTGTGGCGCCACGACGCCCGTCGAGATTCGGGATCGCGCCATCCTCCTCCTGCTCGCGCGGATGGCGTTGCGGGCCGGAGATGTGTGGCACTTGCGCCTTTCGGACATCGACTGGCGGGCCGGACGGCTGCGATTGCACGGCAAGAGCCGCCGCGGAACGATGCTGCCGCTGCCACAAGACGCGGGCGATGCGCTTCTTGCCTACATCGAGGATGCGCGGCCTGTCGTATCGACGGACCGGGTGTTTCTGCGGGCGCAGGCGCCGTTCACCCCGTTGCGGTCTTCGGCCGAGATCGCCGGTATTGTCGCCCGCGTCCTAAAGCGCGGCGGATTTTCGGGTCTGCCGACAGGGGCGCATGTGTTCCGTCACTCGCTGGCGTCCGCCTGGCTGCGCGGCGGCGCCGATCTTGATCAGATCGGTGTCGCGCTCCGGCACGCCTCCAGGGACACGACCGCGATCTACGCGAAGGTGGATGTCGAGATGCTGGCTGGCGTCGCCCAGCCCTGGCCGGGAGTGGAGTCATGATCCACCACCATGTTGATCGCTACGTCCAGTTGCATCGCGCCCTCGGCAAAAAGTTCGACGCGCAAGAGAAGGCGCTGCGCCAGTTCGCAATATTCGTCGCCAAACGGGCCGCTGCTTCCATAACCGCCGAGCTGATACTGCAATGGGCGGGTGAAGCCCCTACGCCGAACTCCGCCCGTGTTCGTTTTGACCTCGCGCGCGCCTTTGCCGAGTTTCTGCGCAGTGAAGACCCGCGGCATCAAGCGCCAGCCGTGGGGCTGATGGGACGCGGCCGACGGCGGCGGCCGGCGCCATACATTCTGACGCCGGACCAGATTGCACGCATCATCGCTGAGGCCCTGAACGTGCCGGGTCAAGCTCCGGTCAGCCCGCTCACATATCACCATCTGTTCGGGTTGCTTGCCTCGACGGGTCTCCGCATCTCGGAGGCATTGTCCCTTCGATGCGATGATCTGGCGCATGACGGCCTCATGGTTCGCAGCGGCAAGTTCGGCAAGAGCCGCCTCGTCCCGTTGCACGCTTCGACCCGGGCCGCGCTTGAGCAGTACCTCGCAGTCCGGCGCGAGGTCCGTAACGCTAGCGACGATCTCTTCGTGCTGGGTCACGGTCGCGCCCCGACCTCGACAAGAGTCCATGTGGTCTTCGTCCGGATTGCTCGGCGCCTCGGCTATCGCAATTCGACCGGGCCGGGTCCCCGGCTGCATGACTTGCGCCATACCTTCGCAGTGCGTTCGCTGGAAGCCTGCGGGAACGATCCGCAAGCGGTCTTGCGACACATGCGGGCGCTGAGCACCTATCTCGGCCATGTAGATGTCGCCAATACCTATTGGTATTTGGAGGCGACGCCCGTCCTGTTACGCATGATCGCTTCGGCGAGCGAGGGCGCTTTCGTCGGAGGCGCGGCATGACCCCGCTCGCTCCGGACCTTTCCGCGTTCTTGCAGAACCACCTTCCGAACGAACGTGGCGCCAGCCCGCATACCATCGCCAGCTACGCGCATGCGTTCACGCTTTTGCTGCGTTTCGCCGCGTCTCGGCTCAAGCGGAAGCCCTCCGAACTCATGATCGAGGATCTCGATGTCGGACTGGTGAGGGCATTTCTCGAACATATCGAGGAAGGACGGGATAATACCGCCCGTTCTCGCAATGCGCGGCTCGCGGCGATCAAGGCGTTCTTTCGCCTCGTCGAGCAGCGCCGACCGGCTTGCC
>JAKALI010000823.1 GCA_021813195.1 Pseudomonadota bacterium | reverse complement strand
CGAATGTGTCCGTCTCTCCCCACGACATTGCCGTGATCCTCGCATCCGCCAAGGGGCGCGATGCGTTCGATGCCATGCGTCAGTCAGTCGAGTCCGAAATGCGTCGCAATGTTCGGACGTTGCCGATCTGGCAATGGGCCAAGGACGTTCGTGGGTTGGGGGAGCTTGGTGTCGCCATTGTTATCGGCGAGGCCGGCAATCTTTCCCTTTATCCCAAGAAGGGGCATCTTTGGAAGCGCCTCGGCCTCGCGGTGATCGACGGCGAGCGGCAGCAGCGCAAGTCCGGCAAGGAGGCTGCCGCCGCGCATGGCTATTCCCCACAGCGCCGCTCGGAAATGTGGGTGCTGGCCGATAGCATGTTGCGCGCTCAGTTGCGTAAACAGGACGAAGCGCAATCAACTTCGCTCGGCCTCTACGGCGATCTATATCTGCGCCGTCGCGCCACAACGGAACAGCGCGAAGGCTGGACCAAGGCCCATAGCCACGCCGATGCCAAACGCTATATGTGGAAGGGCGTGCTCAAGCACATGCGCGCGGCATGGATTGCCGATGCGAATTTCTAGCGCATACGCCGCGATTGCCAAAGCCGAGCTTCTACGCGCTGGCGTTACGGCATACACGTTCGAAATGGGCGGCAAACACCCGCGATTGGTTTTCATCCACAATGGGCGCCCGCGCGTGTATGTGCTGCCGGGCTCTCCATCGGATCATCGCGGGCCGTTGAATATGCGCACCGATCTGCGGCGCATGCTCGGCATCGTGGCGGAGAAAGGGGAGCCGCGCGAGCGACGACGACGAAAACGATACGCTTCCGATGTGCCGCCGCCTATGCCTGCGATGCTGCCTCGTCCCGATCCGTTTGCGATATTGGCTGTGCTATTGCAGCCCGACCTTGATCCCGGTTCGTCTAACGGCAGGACGGCGGATTTTGATTCCGCTAATCGTGGTTCGAATCCATGACCGGGAATGCTACTTCCCCACCAGCCCCGCCACCGCATGCAGGTGCGCGCGGCAGTCGGCACCGGCCGACCCGAGGTCTAGCAGGTAACGCGCCAGCACTTCGTCCCATCGCGGCACGTTGAGGTTCGGCGGAACGGGCGCGGGCGCACACGTCAGCAGCGACGCGGGAACGGCCGTGCGGACGACGACGGGATTAGGGGTGTTGGCGCAGGACGCCAAGAGCCCGCTGCACAGCAACAGGAGCAGCGCACGAGGCAGGCGGCGCGGGGGCATTGGCGATCTCCATCCGGGCTTGAGCGAGGGCCGCAGCGCGCGCCACGGCGGCCTGGGCGACGCGCTCGACGGCAGCGGTGGCAGCGCGCGCGTCCTTGAGCCGGGCGGCGTCAGCGACCGCCTGGGCGCGCTGTGCCTGGCGGGCGAGCAGCGCGGCGTCGTGCTCATGTATCCAGACGAACCACCCGATGGCGATGACGGCCGCGATGCCGAGGTAGATTTCCCAGCGCGTGATCTTGCCGCCGAGCAGGCCGAGCAGCGGGGTCAGGAGGAACATCAGGACTTCTCCCCATCGCGCGGCGTCCCGAATCTGGCCTCGTCGGTGCCAAGCGCTTCGCCCACGGCATACCGCGCAGCCTCAGCGGCAATCAGTCCGGCGCAATAGAGGATGGCCTGATGGCGGTTCAGCCCGGGCGGCACGGTGACAGCGATCGTTGACGCCAGAAGTTGTCCGCGCTCGCCGACAAACTGGACGAGGAACCCGTCACGTTCGCATCCCTTGATCATTACGCTCCCCCCGGTGCCGGCGCATCCGGTGCGCTCGGGATCGCGTCCGCCTTCGCCGCCAGAAGGCTATGTCCCCCGATGGCCCCCGCGCTCGCCGCGAGCACGATGCCGAAGCTCGTCGCGAACGTGCCCATGTCGAATGCGGCGTGCGCGCGCACGACGTGCCAGATCGCGAGCCCGAGGAACGTCACGACGCCGCCCGTGGCCTGCGTGGCAACGAGCGCCGTCTTTCCCGCGCTGCCCGAGAAATAGGCGAGCAGGGATTTCACCGCACGACGAACCAGAACGCGATCAGCGCCAGCACCACGGCGGCGCCGAGGAGGCCCCACACGTTGCGCCGAAGCCAGCCCTGCGCCTGACCCACGTCCTTCTGCACGCCGATGGTGGCCTGGTTGGCGTATTTGCCGGCGTTCGCCGTCACGGTGCCCACCACGCCACGCGCGGCAGCCTCGGCCTTTGCAAGATCGGCCGCCGCTGTCGCCTGCACCTGCGCAGCATCCTTCTGCGCAGCCTTGATGATGTCGCTCATCGTCACACTCCTTGGTTGAGGATTACGGCATGCCGACGACGTTGCCGCCGCCGCTCCACGTGACCGCGTTGCCGGTGCGCGTGCTGGTCGAGATCGTGATCGTGCCGCCGCCCGTGTGAACGAACGGGCTCTGGCAAAGCGCCTCGAACGTCGAGTTGGTGATCGTGCCGCCTGCGTAGCCGTTGGCGTTGCTCTCCTCCCCGTAGCCGAGGATGCAGTGGTTCGCCGACACCGCAGGCTTGACCAGCGTCGAGCCGTCCACGGTGAAGATCGTCGTCGTGCCATCAGGCAGATCAATCGGGAAGCCGTCCGTTCCGAGCAGATAGCACGCCTTTGCAACGAAGATCGGAGAGCGGCACTTGATCGCGTGGCCGCCATTTTGCAGCTTCGTCGTGTAGGTCGTGTTTGCCGTAGTCGGGTTCACGATGGAGGTTACGTGGTCAAGCGTGAGCCGGTATGTGCCCCCGCTGTCGTAAAGATTGTGGGTGCGGCCGTCGCCGATGCCATTGTCGAGCAATAGGGTGTTGCTCACCAGCATGTCGAAATCGAAGCCGCCGCCTGCGATACCATTTTGGTTCAACGTCATGAAGCAGTGGTCCACATTATAAACCCCGC
>JAKALI010000053.1 GCA_021813195.1 Pseudomonadota bacterium | reverse complement strand
CGGTTGTCGAGCTCGCGGACGGCGGTTGCAGGATCGAGCAGGGCAGAGAGGATATGTGCGTGGATGATTACGCCCGGTACGGCGTTACCGTCGCGAACGGAGAGCGGCACACGGTGTCGGTCGCGCGGGGGCTGCTGGAAATCGCCGCCGATCAGCACGAGCTTGTCCTTCAATCGCTGCGCGTGAGCGTTTGCCGAGGCTGCGAGGAGATCGTGGGCAAGCACGGTCTCAAAGACTGGTGTGCTGCTGCCGGTTCCGGGCAGGGTCCATCGGATGGGACCGCCCTGATCTGAAGCCGCAACGCCGGTCGTCTCAGCTATCAAGGTCGGCCAGCTTTTGGGATATTGCGAGGATGGCGCAGGCCGTGCGGCGTAGCGCACGACACCGTCCTTTTCCGTGCGCAAGTTCAGATAGCCGGCCGGACGTCCCGTGCTTGCGAGGAACTCCGATTGGAACTGCCAACGCTCCGGGCTCAGTTCGCCGCGCTCGTCGATGGCACCGAGGATGATGGGGGCGCTGGCGGAGCGCAGAGCGGCCTGGAGGTCTGCGTCTTTCTCCGGTTCCGTGCGTTTGAGAAAAAAGATATCGACGGCGATGGCTTTGGGTTGAGCGGCGTCGATGGCGCGGATCAATTGCGCTAGGAGACCGCGATCAATCGGCGAACTCGGCAAATCTTTGAGTGTCTCGTCGGTGATGGTGACGAGCGTGATCAGCGGGTGTGGGGTCTGGGCCGCAGGAGAAAGATAGGCGGTGCGCCAATCCGCGGTCCAATGGTCGAAGCGCATCAGCCACGGGGCCAAGGAGGGCGCGAAGAGAAGTCCCGCAAGCATGAACAGCGCACCAAGCCCGGTCGCAAGGCTGAACGGACGTCGTAGCCGGGGTCTGCGTGGCGAGGCATCTTGGGGCTCGACGCTATTCATTTGGTGCTCCCGGTGAATATGCGCCTATCGTTGTCCTCTCACTCATATCGGATGAAGGACAGGCGCCCAACCGTCGAGGTTTGGCCGAGGTGTTCACGCCGAGGCACGATAGACGAAGATGAAGACCAGCACGGCGAACACGAGGCCGCAGGCCCGGTGGAAACCACGGTAGACGCGCAACCAGCGCGAATTGGGTGTCCGGTCGGCACCGACTCGGTCGCTGCGATAGGGGCGCAGCGGAATAAAATTGTCCAGCGAATAGGCCAAAGAGTAGCGCTGGCGTGGGAGTGCTGTCATGGGATCAGGTCGGTCGAATTGGAGCGCGATCCAAAACAGCCCGACCAGCAGGATCGCCCAGAGAAAAAGATTGAGCGGCTCGTGCCCATACGACACGAGCCATTTTGAGGCGAGGAGGCCGACCGCGCAAACCCCATCCAAAGCCAGTTTTCGGCTTTCATCGATCGACATGTCCGCGAGGCGATTGCGCACGGAGACCCAAGGCAGATCGTTCCACGTTTGCATGATCGAGGAAGTCTGGCACGCGGTGCGATTTTTGTACTCGCTGAGCTTGATGTCGAGGAACTTCGTATTGACGCCCGACGTCCGCAAACGGTCGATGATGACACTCAAGGGTTGAGCGCTACCGGCCTTGTTTGCCGCACCAGTGAAGAAGCGTACGATGCGTTCCTGCGTCTCCCGATTATCAGCGTGATCAACGTTTTCCTGACGCGGGGTGACGTCACACAGGTATTTGTCATCATCTTCATCGCGCTGGGTTTCACGCGGGGTCCGATCTATGCGTACGAACGAGATGAAGCCGATATCCAAATTGTCGATGAAGTGGGCTTCAGGGCTATGGTGAAGATTGATCAGCATGTGGCCTGTTTTGAAATTGACGGCGTGCCACAATGTTCGGCTTGCGGCATCAGGCCACCGCAGCACCGTTGTGCTGGCGTGCGTGCCGTCGAGGGAAATGGTCTCGATTCCGGGCTGCGGCTCCGCGGAACGGGGCAGCGGCGAAGTGCGCGCTGGCGGTGCCAGCTCGGGTGCTGTTCCTGTCGGAGCGCGAATTGCACCCGAGGTGTCCATGATGCAGAGCGTGCCGCTGATCTTCATGTCGCGCAGAAGAAATTCATGGCGCGCCGAGCGCAGGCCGCTCGTCTCTGGTTCATCGCACAGCGTGTTCGTGGGTTTGCCGGCTTGCGTCGGCCGGTGTCGCATCATCTCATCGAGAACCCGGAGCCCCAGAGCGGGATCATGATCGCGTACGCGACGGTAGGTATCTTGTAGGACGTTGTTGATGTCCTGATCCGGATCCCACTCGCAGCTTGGCCGGCGATCTGGGAGCCGACTGCCTGCCGTCACACTTTGGAGCCGCACGTCGCCCTTGACTGTTGCGCCCGTCAAATCCATCCGCAGTCGGATGTCCGCCATCCGCAGCTCCATCGATCCCCCGATCGTGGCGTCCCAAGCCGTGAGCGCGGTCAGCATGGATTTGACAAGGTACACCTTGCCGGAAACTTGCGCGCGGTCAATGCGCAACATGTCATTGAACACCGAGCGAGAGGCTTCGAGACTGGCTCCAATCCGCGCATCACGCAAGTCGACGTAGTCATAAACGCCCTGTTCCAAAAAGAATGAGCCATCGATGCGCGCGCGCATAGCGAGCAATTTGCCACGGATGTTGGCGCCATCGAATGCTAAATTCTTGGTCGTATGAAAATTGGTGAGCCTCAGGCCGCGTTTGAAGATTGCGGCATCGAGCACCAAGTTCGTCGTGGTTGTCACATTCTCGAGATTGACGGCGCGCGCGAAGTAGGCGCCAAAAATTCTCACGCCGATGCTGGGGATGCTTGATGTGAGGACTGGATCCGTCAACAGATCGCGTAAGAATGCGTCAGAAATAGAATTGGTCGCTGCATAAATGTCAGGATTGAGAAGTGGAGCGAGTTCATAAGGCTTGCGATGATTGACCTCATCTCCGTCGCGCCGCGCGCTCGAGCAAACTTTGGCATAAAGATTGGCCTCCAGGCCGCGCGCGACACAGGACCAGACCCACTTTTCGCAAACGCTCCAGTGTTCCATGTAGCGTGCTGGCATCGGGACTTGCGTGTCCGGCTCCCCACAGGTCTGGACGGGGGGAACAGGAATGGACGGATCTGGTGTTTGAGACCACCCTCGGTGGGAAGACAATGTCATGCCGAGCGCGACTGACGCGACAATCACGCAAGCGCGAAACATAAATGCCCCCATGAACAAGATATAAAACACTTATAAGTATAGCATGCCACTCCGCGAAGTCGCCATGGTGGAGATTGTTTCAGCCGCACGTAATGAGCCGCGCGGCTCGAGGGGCGAAATAGGTCAACACGGCAGCAGCGCCCGCGCGTTTGAAGGCGAGCAGGCTTTCCATCATGGCCTTCTCGCCGTCGAGCCAGCCGCGTTCGGCCGCGGCCATGATCATCGCATATTCGCCCGACACCTGATAGGCGAGGGTGGGGATGTCGGCCGCTTCCGACACGCGCCGCACGATGTCGAGGTAGGGCATGCCCGGCTTCACCATCACCATGTCGGCGCCTTCCTGGATATCGAGGATGACCTCGCGTAGGGCTTCGTCGGTGTTGGCGGGGTCCATCTGATACGTCAGCTTGTCGCCCTTGAGCGCACCCGATGAGCCCACCGCGTCGCGAAACGGACCATAGAACGCGGAAGCATACTTTGCGGCGTAGGCAAGGATTTGTGTGTCGTGATGACCAGCTCCTTCGAGGGCGGCGCGAATGGCGCCAACGCGACCGTCCATCATGTCGGAGGGTGCGAGAATATCGGCGCCGGCTGCGACCTGCACGAGCGACTGGCGTACGAGAGCATCGATTGTCTCATCGTTGAGAATCTGTCCATCGACCATCAACCCATCATGGCCGTGACTTGTGTAGGGATCGAGCGCCACGTCGAGAATGACACCGACAGCGATGCCGGCCTCTTTGATCGCGCGCGTCGCACGGCACACGAGATTGTCCGGATTGAAGGCCTCACGCGCATCGTCCGTGCGCAAGGCAGGGTTGGTGTAGGGAAACAGCGCAACGGCGGGGATCGCGAGCTGTTCAGCCTGGCGAGCAGCGGCAACGACGAGATCGACGCTCAAGCGCTCAACACCCGGCATCGATGCGACGGGCTCGCGCACGTCGGTGCCGTCGATGACGAAAATCGGCCAGATCAGGTCAGACGTACTTAATCGATGTTCTGCGACCAGCCGGCGCGACCATGCCGTACGACGATTTCGCCGCGGTCGAACGGCAGGGAAGGAGCCGCCCGCGACGCCGCCTGCGGCTTGGCGCGCGCGACGCGCGGCGGAGTGGTCGTTGTGATCCACGTGGGCTCTCCATGCAAATTGCATGTCCCATATCCGCCACGCACGCGCGTCGTGGCAAGAGGATGGAGATCAAATAGCAAACCGGCCGGGATCGCCGGCCGGAGTCTGGGATGAACCCGACCGCGGTGGGGTTTATCCGAGTGCCGCCATGGCCCAGGCCAAGGTTGCGTCCGGAGCATGCGCGAGGGTCGCCGTGATCGCTTCCAGTCCTGCCACCAGCACCAAGCCGGCTGCCACCTGAAGCGCCCGCTTCACAGGACTAACGCGCGCTGTGTGCTTGTGCGGGAACGCGATCAGGTTCGTCGCGGCGGGGGCGTCGGCCTTACGGTCAGCCACGGGGGCAAGGCGTGCGGCGAAATCGATCACGTTACATGCGCAACGGTCGCCAGGGACGGCTAGTCCTTGGGCGAGGATGTTGGTGGTTGCGTCGAGTTCGACGACCGAAAGGGCGGCGGCCTGAGCCTGCGCATCCCCTGCCTGGCTGCGGACGGCAAGCTGCTGGCGCGCGAAATGGGTCATGCCGCCGCTTGCCAGGATCGCGGCTTGCTCGATCCAGTTCTCGCGCGCGATCCTCAGCGCACACACTTGATCTTGCGCCATTTGGGCAATGTCGTCGGCCGTCCAGGAGGCGATGGTTGTAAAGTGCGCGTAACCTAAATCAGCGAGCTGCTTCGCCAACTCAGCATCGATGCCTCGAATGAGGGTTAAATCATCGGCCGCTCTTGCGGCGGTCCTTGCAGGGTGGGCGATCGTCGTGGATGCCTCGGCTTCGATTGCAGCTATGAGATTGCGCATCTTTTCGAGTTCTGCGCGCAGCGCATCGGCACTGGCGCGCGGCAGGCTGGTATTGGCCAAGGCATCGATCTCCCACGAGATCTCTTCCAGACAGAATTCGATGTGGCTGAACATAGTCCGGTACTCCCGCATCCCGTTAGTTGTCCGACGTGGGGAAGTATCAGGCACACATGGTTACCAAAGGGTGACTGGGCGTGCAAAATCGTACAATGATCAACACATTGCTAGATCAACTAAATTTCCAGTTGAGTGATGGTGGCTCGGCACGCGCAAGTCATTCGCAGAAGTTTGAGCGTGCGCGGGGTGCCATGTCGAGGTGGAAATGATTTCGGTGGGCGTTGTTGGCCTCAGGCCCAAGCGTCGTGCCGAAGATTTGGCAGGCAGACCGATGGGCGGCCTTCAAGAAGGCAGAAACCGCCGGTGAGGCGGAAATGACCTTGGGTTTGGGGCCGCCCAGATGCGCCGGGGTAAGGCTCGTGGCCGGCTCAACACCGGATGCCGGAGCCGGCCGAGGAATACCGTCGGTCAGAGTGGCCCGCGGTACCACCGAACCGGCTGGGCTCGAGGATGTGCGCTCAACTGGCGCTGGCGTGATTGCGCCGGTCACGATGGCGCCAGCGGGAGCGGGCTCTTTGGCCTGCTGTTTTTGTTGGGCGGCTTTGGCCGCCGCGAGTCGGGCGGCGATATCGCGCTGGGTCTCGCCCCAGCCCTCGAGAACAAAAGCGAGCTTGCCGCTCTCGGTGACAAAACCCCGGATATCAAGGGCATTCGCTCGGCCATGCTCGGAGAGCTTCGTCTTCGTGCGGCCGTAGGCGTTGCGGCAGGAATAGTCGCTCATGCTCTCGATTTTGATGATTGCTCCTCCCAGATGCTTCTGGGCCAGGGGTTGGAGGTCTTTGGTCGCCCAAGTGTGGAGCGCGCCGACCATGCCGCAGGTCAGCACGGCCGGAGGCGAGATTGCGATTTCTGGGCTGCGTCCGATGGCGATGAGCCGAACGGGGGCGGGTGTTCCGCAGTCCCCGTGCCGGAACGGCTCCTCGGGCAGGGTCACCGCGTCGATCTGGTCCAAAATGACCTTGCAGCGGGCCTTGGCTTCGGCGATTTCAGCCGCCGACCAGGTGGTGGGCACGGTTTCGGGTTGAGCCTTTGCGGCGGCCTCAGCTTCGGCGTCCGCAATTGTTTTTGGCCAGGATTTCGGTGTCAGATTGGACGCGGGCCGAGGGCTGCCTTGCGGGGACGGCGCATGACTATCGTCCCGATCTGGCGTGCCAACGATCACCTGGCCTTTGGCGTCTTTGGGCTTTTTCACCGGAAGCGGCACGTCATCGGCCCATGCTGACGCCGTGGTGAGCGACGAGAAATCGGGTTGCAGCGCAGCGCTGGCAACTGCGAGGCCTATGGCGAGCATCAGCACGGACGCGCGCTTTGATGGCTCAGCCTGTAATTGCTTGTGTACAACGCTGCGGTTCGTGCCACGGGGGCGCATGAGACTGGTCTCTTCCGTTCACGGCTGGCGCGCTGCTGCGGCGCGCTGCCGTTGCTGGTTCCGTCGGACGCGTCGGGACTGTATAGCCGGGATTATGCACGACACAACCGAGCGGTTGTTTGAGATATTTCTCCGCCCTTGAGACGGCTGATGGACACACCACGGACGAACACGCTTCCAACCAGTCATTCCCCCGTGATTCGTCAAGAACTGTTGGGATCGGTGGCGATCGTGACACTCGATCGGCCGCGGGCGCTCAATGCTCTGACTGAGGCGATGCGCTCTGATTTAACAGCGTGGCTCACCATCTATCCGCGCGATCCGAACGTCTACGCCGTCGTGCTGCAATCCGCAGTTCCGCGCGCTTTTTCGGTGGGCTCGGACGTGCGCGAAGTCGTTGCCTTTGCGCGTGAGGATTTGGAGCGCGCGCGGGCGACGTTTCGCCACGAATACGCGCTCAATTGGCGCATTGAGTGCTTCTCGAAGCCCATCGTGTCGTTGATCGACGGTCTGGTGATGGGTGGTGGCGTCGGGATCTCGCTTTACGGCACCCATCGGGTGGCCGGCGCCGGCTATCGATTCGCCATGCCGGAAACGGCCATCGGCTTTTTCCCCGACGTTGGTGTCTGCCATGCGTTTGCGCGCATGCCCGACAATATCGGCGTCTATCTCGCTCTGACGGGACGAACCATTGCGCGCGCGGATGCTTATCATCTGGGTCTCATCACACATTGCATCGAAGCCGGGCACTTTGATGAGATCAAGCGCGCTCTTGGCGAGACCATGCCGGTCGATCCTCTCCTTGATGGTTTGCATCGCGAGCCAGGAGAGGGCGAACTGGAACGTCACCGGAGCGTGATTGCGACGTGCTTTTCACAAAACAGTGTGCCGGAAATTCTCGATCGTTTGCGCAGCGTCACGGGTGAGGCCGCGCACTGGGCTCATGAGGTCGCTCGTGACCTGGAGCGGCGTTCACCGTTGGCGCTGGCTGTTACCCTTGACCACGTGCGGGCGTGCGGATCGCTCGATCTGCGCGATACACTCCATCGCGACTATCGCTTGGCTTGCCGGTTTCTGGAGGCTCACGATTTTTACGAAGGGGTGCGGGCTGTGCTGGTCGACAAGGATGGTTCTCCAGGCTCGCAACCGCCCAACCTCGGCTTGCTCTCAAGCGAGGTGGTCGCCCGCTACAGTGCGCCGCTTGAGGGCGCGGCGTGGATGCTGCCAACCCGGAGCGAGATGCAGGCCGCGCGGGCTTGATGAGCCGCGGGTCGCCCTAGCGGTGGGGTCGACTCTCGTGCGCACTGGTGTGGGCAGCGCACGATAGACGGCATTCGTATCTAAGGTCAGCAAGCTTCGAGCAAAGAAGGAGCATTAAGAAAAACTTATCCGAAACCGCCGTTACTATTCTTTTACTATATCTATTCAGGTAACTTTCAGTTGTCCTCGCTACTCTCGGCGATGAACCCGGAACAAAAACAATGCCGGGGCTGAGATTAAACAGGCAAGAGGCAGGGCAATGACTGTGGCTTTCGACGCGCGGCTTCGCGCGCAGGTCCAAGACGACACGTTCCGCGGCGAGTATCTCCAGGCCCTGCGCCTGATCGAGCGTCTGCATCGGTTGCTGCTGGACGTGATCAAAGACGAGTTCGACCGCCAGGGTGGATCAGAGCTGAACAGCGTCCAGGCCCTGCTGCTCTACAACATCGGCGAGAGCGAGTTGACAGCAGGTGAACTGAAGAGTCGCGGGTACTATCTGGGCTCGAATGTCTCCTACAACTTAAAGAAGCTCGTCGACATGGGCTACATCCACTACAAGCGTTCGGAAACCGACCGCCGCAGTGTGCGCGTGAGCCTTTCGCAGAAGGGCTTGCAGGCCTGCGAAATCGTCCAGAAACTCTATCAGCGCCAGCTCGGTTCGATCGAGACCGTGGGCGGAGTCGCCAGCGAGGACCTCAAGGGGCTTAACCGTGCCCTGATGCGGTTGGAGCGCTTCTGGTCAGATCAGATCCGTTATCGTCTCTGAGTAAACCGGTTCACCAAGCGGGCGCACACCCCGCGATCAAAAAAGGTCGCAAGCGTAGATGCTTGCGGCCTTTTTTAGTTGTTGCTGCCAGGACACCCTGTCACCATTGGGTCCGGTATCTGATCCCGTTTTCACTTTTCATCTGCCGGCGAATAGGGAACCTTCGGCCGTCTCACGTTGATCCCGTTTGGTCCTGGGAGCTGAAATGGGGCGAGCGATGTTCTTGAGGAGGCCTATTGTGCTCGGCGCGAGCCGCAGCGGTTTGGCGGCACTCGGACTGCTCCTGATCGCAACGCCGGCGCCGGCCATCGACGACAGCTGGATCCGCTTCGGGCCTGCCGGTGACGGCCCCTCCTCGGCCGGCGTGGTGGATCGTGAATTCGTGCGCGAGTGGGAGAAGAACCCGCCGCTGGGGTATCCCACGCTGTCCCCGGCCAACATCCCGGCGACCAAAGACGCGATCAAACGTTACGAAGAGATCGTCAAGGCCGGTGGGTGGGAGACCGTGCCCAACGTCAAGATGTTTTACGGCGAAACGCATTTTGCCGTCGCCGTCTTAAAGCGCCGCCTCGTGGCGTCGGGCGATCTTAAGGACGACGATGGCAACGAAGTCTTCACAGCCGATCTCGAAGCGGCCGTGAAGCGCTTCCAAGCAACCAACGGTCTGACGCCGACCGGTATCGTCGATGAGCGGACGGCTGTCGCGCTTAATGTGCCAGCCGATGCGCGGCTGCGCCAGCTGCGCAACAGCCTTTCTCGCATCCAGGCCCTCGCTGCGACGGCGGCCAAGCGGCGATATGTCGTTGTGAATATTCCGGCGGCTCAGGTGGAAGCCGTGGAAGGCGACAAAGTGGTCTCCCGTCACACTGCCGTCGTGGGCAAGCCGGACCGCCCAACGCCCGTCCTCACCACGACAATCCACGAGATGAATTTCAATCCTGTCTGGCGCCTGCCGCCCACGGTGATCACCAAAGACTTGATCCCGCGCGGGCGGGAGATGCAGGCGGCCGGTCAGAACGTGCTTGTGAAGTTTGGCATCGATGCCTACGACGGCGCCGGCAAGAAAGTGGATCCCGGAACAATCAACTGGTCATCCGGCCAGCCCCATGGCCTGTCCTATCGTCAGCAGCCGGGCAAGGACAACCCGCTCGGGTTTTTGAAGATCAACTTCGCCAACAGCCATTCGGTCTACATGCATGACACGCCGTCGGAGTCCATCTTCGGACGCAACTTTCGGGCGGCGAGTTCCGGTTGCATCCGAGTCGCCCAAATCGAGACCCTCGCGGCGTGGCTGTTGCGGGGCAACGAAGGTTGGGATCGCGATCGCATCGCGGCCGTGAAAGCGAGCGGCGAGAGAGTGGACGTCAAAGTCAAAAAGCCGGTGCCACTTTATTTCGTCTATGTCACGGCCTGGGCGACGCCGGATGGAGTTATTCAGTTCCGCCGAGACCTCTATGATCGCGACCGGGCTGGTGCAGACGCAAGTTCATATTGATCCAATGCAGCCGAAGCGCCGGTCGCCCAACGCCACGCCCCGGGCTGCTCGAGTTCGCGCCGCCGGGAGTGGTGAAATCTTGACGCGGATCAAGACTAGCTGTCCGCCGATGTGCTGCAAGGGCCTCAAGCGCATGACAGACGGTGGAAGGTGGCGTTCGGAGCATTTCGAAATCGTCCGTTTGACGTCACAATAACTATGTAGCGTTCCGCAATCCTGGTCTCGCGGGCAGTCGGAACGCGACAATGCGGCCATTGATCAGTGGACCAGCCGTGGTCCATGGTGTCATCAAATGAGCTCGGTCCCCGGAAGGCCGAGCCGGTGAGGGCGAGGAAGCGGGTACGGATGGACTACCAAAGGCATTTCAAGAGCGCCCTGGATCAAATTCGCAAGGAGGGGCGCTACCGGATCTTCGCCGACCTCAAACGTCATCGCGGCGCTTTCCCCGTAGCGACCCGTGTGGCCGCGAATGGCGAGCGTGCGATCACAGTGTGGTGCTCGAACGATTATCTCGGCATGGGACAACACCCGGCCGTGCTCGCTGCGATGCACGAAGCGATCGACGCCGTCGGCGCAGGTTCGGGCGGCACGCGCAACATCTCCGGGACGACGCATTACCACGTCGAACTCGAGCATGAGATCGCCGACCTCCATGGCAAGGAAGCCGCCCTGCTGTTCACCTCGGCGTATGTCGCCAACGACGCGACACTCTCCACGCTGCAGAAGTTGATCCCCGGACTTGTTATCTTCTCAGACGAGAAGAACCATGCCTCGTTGATCGAGGGCATCCGCCGTGGCGGAGGTGAAAAGCATATCTTTCGCCACAACGATGTGGTCGATCTCGAGGCGAAACTTAAGGCGACTCCCGCGAACGCACCCAAGCTCATCGTCTTCGAAAGTGTCTACTCGATGGATGGGCATATCGCGCCGATATCCGCGATCTGTGATCTGGCAGCGAAGTATGGCGCGATGACGTATCTCGACGAGGTCCACGCCGTGGGACTCTATGGTCCGCGTGGCGGCGGCATTGCGGAGCGCGATGGCGTGATGGATCGCATCGACATCATCAATGGGACGCTGGCCAAAGGCTTCGGCGTCATGGGTGGCTACATCGCGGCGTCACGCGATGTTTGCGATGCCATCCGCTCGTTTGCTTCCGGATTTATCTTTACTACTTCACTCGCACCGGCCATCGCGGCTGGGGCGCTCGCGTCCATCCGGCACCTAAAATCAAGTTCGGTCGAACGCGCCCGACATCAGGAGCGCGCCCGCACCCTGAAGGCGCGATTGAAATCGATCCGAATTCCGGTGATGGACAATCCCAGCCATATCGTGCCGATCCTGGTGGGTGATCCGGTTCACTGTAAGGCCGTCACGGATGCGCTCCTCGACGGGTACGGGATCTATGCTCAGCCGATCAATTATCCCACGGTGCCGCGCGGAACGGAACGCATCCGGCTTACCCCGTCGCCCCAGCACAGCGATCAACAAATGGACGAGCTCGTCGCCGCGCTGCAGCAATTGTGGGCCGCCTGCCCCTTGTCCCACGGTCAGACGGTCCGGCTTGCGGCCGAATAGCCGCACGGGCGGGCAGGGGGAGCCTACCCCGCGGGGCGATCCGTTCGCCGAGAATCCTGCGTACGATGGGTTCGTCAAGGGTGGCACGGTTGTGACTTGGCCGGTCGGCGTGCTATTCGCATTTCATGAGACTTTCGTCGAAGAGTGGCCATGTTCGCCCTCCTCGGCGTGAATGACTTTACGCCTGCTTTCGCCCCAAAATCAGCGAGGAACGCCGATGTTCAATCTGAAGGGCAAGAAGAGCCCGACCGAGACGTTTTTCAAGTCGCATGTCGCCGAGACAGATCCCGAGATCGCAGCCGCGATTGAAAGGGAATTCGGCCGTCAGCAGGACGAAATCGAGTTGATCGCTTCGGAAAACATCGTCTCGCGCGCCGTACTCGATGCGGCCGGGAGCGTGCTGACCAACAAGTATGCCGAAGGCTATCCCGGCAAGCGCTACTACGGTGGCTGCCAGTATGTGGACATTGTCGAGAACCTTGCCATCGAACGCGCCAAGAAGCTGTTCAATTGCGGCTTCGCCAACGTCCAGCCCAATTCGGGCTCCCAAGCCAACCAGGGTGTCTTCAACGCATTGATGCAACCTGGCGACACGATCTTGGGTCTCTCACTTGCCCACGGCGGCCATCTGACCCACGGCGCCCCGGTCAATCAGTCCGGGAAGTGGTTCAAGGCCGTGCATTATCAGGTGCGTCCCGACACGCATCTCATCGATATGGACGAGGTGCGCAAACTCGCTCATGAGCACAGGCCCAAAATTCTGATTACGGGCGGCTCCGCCTACCCGCGCCGCATCGACTTCGCTGCGTTCCGCCAGATCGCTGACGAAGTGGGGGCCTACCTGATGGTTGATATGGCCCATTTTGCCGGTCTCGTTGGTGCTGGACTTTATCCGAGCCCGTTCCCGCATGCCCATGTCGTCACCTCCACGACGCACAAGACTTTGCGTGGTCCACGCGGCGGCATCATCCTCACGAACGATGAGGAACTCGCCAAGAAGTTCAATTCCGCGATCTTCCCGGGCATTCAGGGCGGCCCGCTGATGCACGTGATCGCCGGCAAGGCCGTCGCATTCGG
>JAKALI010000822.1 GCA_021813195.1 Pseudomonadota bacterium | reverse complement strand
CAGACGAGATCGCCTGCGAAGGTGGCGGCCGCGCGCGCGAACGGCGCGAAGGGTGGACAGCCACGCAAGTCGGCGTCCGCTTGACGCAAGCACGGTTCAAGCAGGTCCGGACTGTGGATGCGGAGGCTGACGATGAATAAGCCTGCGATGCAAAAGGGTAGCCGAAACCTGTTCCGTGATCTCGGCTTTTCCGCGGGCGCAGCGGCGGAACTCGCGGTGAAGAGCTCGCTTATCGATGCGATCAGCGAAACCATCGCGCGACGCAAGCTGACACAGAAAGAGGCTGCAGAACTCTGTGCCACTGATCAGCCAACCCTCTCCAAAGTCCTTCGGGGCCGTATGGAGAGCGTCACGATTGATCGCCTGACGGCTTGGCTCACCGCACTTGGGCGCACGGTCGAAATCCATGTGCGCCCCTACAATGCCCGCACCAAATCAGGGCATCTCGTCGTCGTCCTCTAACGCCCTCGGAAGGCATGGCCGGAGTAGATGGCGCTCGCCTCTGCGGGGCGACTTTCTCGCTCGTTCGCAATGAGGAGGCCAGCGGTTTGATTCCGCTCAGCTCCACCAGGCACTTAGCCGATTTCGAGAATACCCACGTCTCGGTATTGTCTCAACCCCGTCGCCAGGGTGGTGAGTCACCGTGACTCGCTGATTCGCGGCGTCCGAGAGCTGGGCCTGTTCCAAATCGTCCAGCCGTGGGAAGAAAACCTCTCCTAGCCCCGTTGTCGTCAGGCGAAGGGAACGCGCCGGGGCCAGTGTCTCGGGCGGGCAAATGGAGAGTGAGATGACAAAGGGATTTCGCAGCATACTTCAGACCGCCTTGCTAGGCGGCACTTTGGCCCTGGCGAGCCCGGCTATTGCCGGCGGCCTGCTCGGCGGCGGGGCGGTAGGTGGCGGCTTGGGTGCCAGCGGCATGGGCACCATGGGCGCGATGGGACCGGGCGCAACACCTCCCGCGCTCGGTGCGACCGGTGCGCTGAGCGGTCAGGCGGACGCCGGCGGCACCGTGGATTTGTCACCCGCCGGCAGCGCCGTGACACACACCACAGGTAAAGCCGAACACAAAGCCAACCGCTCCACCGCAACCGCCCGCAGAATGGGTTCGGATACTGCGAACAGCGCGGCTAATCAGTCTGGCTCGCTGTCGGGTACTACCAATAGCGCTGCTTCGGTCACGACCGCGTTCGGCGCCAGCCTGCCAGGCGCAAGCGCTTCGGGCAGCACGAGTGGCTCGGGCTCGCTCGACACGAGCGGGGACACCGGCACTGCCACCCGTGCGGCCGAAGGTGCGGCAGGCACCGCTCTGGGCACTGCCAATAGCGCCCTCGATCATGCAGAATCGCGGGCCAATGGCGCCACCGACGGCGCAGCTTCGGCGATGAACGGTACCAGCGTGGGCGTCAGCGCCAACGCAGACGCCAATGCCAGCGCGAGCGGAAATGCGGGCGCCGGTGGCCATACCGGCAACGGCGGCCCCGCGTCGAATTCGAGTCGGCCGCATCGGGCCAAGTCGCATTCGGCATCGAGCAAGCGCTAACACAATGAAAAAGCCGGAGAGGGCGAACCGTTATCGGTTTGCCCTCTCCGGCGGATCTCTGCCTCGAAAATGGGAATCACGCTGGCTCGCCGCATCCAAGAAACGGCGCCTGCTAATCGGATGCTACTGTCTCCCTCCGCCACGCGATATATCGGTCCGGGGTTACGCCAAGTCCGACAGGTGCTGCTTCAGGACACCCCAGCACTCGTCCAGATGGGCCTTTACGGCCTCCTGGAACTTGTACCAGTCGGTGTTGTAGCAATGCGCGGGATCGCGCAACGACTGCAACTTGCTTTCCTGGGCATGCGTATCTCCCGCCCACAGTCGCCGTGCGCTCTGTGGCGCGGAAAGCCAATACGGCGGTGCGGCACAACGCCACGGACCGGCGAACGGATGACGGGCGGAACGGCGTGTGATAGAAGTCCGGATTATTTTATGTCAGTTCAAGGTGTTGGCGATTGCCAACGGCCGAGGGCATATTGTTCTGATGTGCATTCGCCGTTGAATCGATGAGCAGGACCATGCACCGCAAACCCACCGTGACCGGCGTGATGACGCTCTTTTCCGCATCTCCCGACCCGTATTACCAAGTCCGCGCTGAACCGCTCCATCCATTGGCTACGGAGTTTCTGGGAGTGTGGCGCGATGAGTCGCGCAAGGGCGAGCTTGTGGTCGGCAAAGACCTGCCCTCGCGCCCGTTCGCACGGTTCCTGTCAAACCTGATGACCGTCGAGCCGATCGACGACGATACTGACGGCCGCATCCGAGTTGCCGGCAACGCCTTGCGCAAACGCTACGGCCGCGACGTGACCGGCGTGCGGTTCTCTGAACTGTTCTCGTCCCCGGTCGCGGCGGACAACTTGATGCGGCTCCGGGAAGTCCGCCGTACCGGAACGCCCATTATTTTTGACGCAACCGTCATTCGCGCCGACTCCCCCGCCCTCTGTTACGAAACGCTGCTCTTGCGCATCCTCGCGCCGGACGAGCGCACCTATTGGAATGTCGTTGGAATTTTCATGCTCGATACCTGAGACTGTCTCCCGTTTACAGGGCGTCCCTTGCCGCACCTGTCCGTTCCCAAGAGAGACGCGATACGGGCGAGCGCGCAGACATGCGCGGGCGTACATTTGCCGGTCTGGGGGCTGATTCGAAACCGCTATGCAGATCGACCTGCGCGTCTTGTGGCCCGAACGGGCGGCAGTTGTCGTCGCGGCGGTGATTGCAGGCGGAATCCTGTCTCTGTGGCTCATCCTCGCGCTCGGCGTCGGCTCTCTTAGGGATGCGGGTCTCAATCGCGCCGCGTCCGGGTGGTTCGTCGATGGCGAACTTGGACTGGCTCTGCCGCTT
>JAKALI010000821.1 GCA_021813195.1 Pseudomonadota bacterium | reverse complement strand
GGACTGGAAGCTGCCGAAATGGCGTGGGCGTTCTGTTCCGGCATGGCGGCGGAAGCCGCCCTGTTCATGACCCACGGCCGCAAGGGTATCGTCTGTCTGGGCGATGCCTACGGCGGAACACTTGAGCTGCTTGGCTCGCAGCTGCCGCAACTCGGCATACCGACACACCTGATGCTTGGCAGCGACATGGCGCGCTTGGAAGAAGTTCTGGCCAAAGGTGTCGGTCTGGTGTTTTTTGAAACGCCGACGAATCCGGCCCTGGAAATCTTCGATGTTCGTGCAATTACCCGCCTGGCCCATGCCCATGGAGCGCTCGTGGCTGTCGACAATACGTTTGCTTCGCCGGTCAATCAGCGACCGTTGGAATTGGGGGCCGATTTTGCCGTGCATTCCTGCACCAAGTATCTGGGCGGGCATAGCGATCTTACCGCTGGAGCCATCATGGGGAGCAAGGAACTCCTCATGCCGATCTGGAACTGGCGTAAGAACCTTGGAACGACGATCGCCCCGGAAGTAGCGTCGCTGCTGGCGCGCAGTCTCCGCTCCCTGGTGGTTCGGGTGCGGCAGCAGAATGCCAATACCCTAGCGGTGGCCGAAGCAATGGCAATGCACCCACGCGTTGCACGCGTACTCTATCCCGGCCTGCCGGATTTTCCGGGGCATGCCCTGGCAGTGAAACAGATGACGGGCTTTGGCGGCATGGTGACCATTGAGATCAAAGGGAGTGGCGAGGATGCTACCAACGTCGCGGACCGGCTTAAGCTCTTTGCCCTCGCACCCAGTCTGGGTGGGGTTGAGAGCCTCATTACGCAACCGTGCACCACTACTCACCATGGTCTGTCGCCAGAGGAGCGTGCGCGACGTGGGATTTCCGATGCCATGTTGCGCTTGTCTATTGGATTGGAAGACGCGGAGGACCTGATTGCCGACTTGAACTCGGCACTCGGTTGATTGAGTTCGATTTTTCAGCGGCCGCTCTGTGTCAGGAATCTGTTGATCAATTTGCATTAGCAATGCAGAGTAGTCGTGAAGGCAAACCACCGCCTTCGGCCTTACCGAGGCAAACATTTCTGGCGGGTATCGTATCAGCCGCCGGTTATCGACGTGAAGCGCAGCAGTTTTTGCGGCGCCCCCAGGAATTCATGACGCTCCGGCTGGCGCCGGATTGCCGCTATGATCGTCGTCCCGATATCGCCGTCACCGGCGCCGCCTCACAGTAGATGCGGCAATTCAAGACGATTCTCCTGGTCGAGGCAGAGATGCAGCGTGCCATCGACCGCCATCCGGATGCGATTGCAAGTCGTAGCACTTCCGACGCCATCTGTGCTTCTGGGTCGGCCCCAGTTTGCCGGCCCCCTGCGAACTGCAATAGTGCGCAATGTCGGGGCACAACGCAGTGCAGTAGCGAGTCGCTCACCTCGCGACGATAACGTCGTCCGTCTATTTCACCGCTGTGGGTGGAGTGTGCTGCTCCGCATCAACTCGATGACTCGTTGCTACGTGGGTGAGGGCCGCGACGACGAATACTCCGGCCATCAGCACCGCAAGCGCCCGGGCGCGCAGATTCTCCTGCGACTGATACTCGTAGGCCATCGCCAGGGCCGCGACCCAGGCTACCCCGAAGGCAAGTCCACCGAGCACGTCCGACAGCCAGTGTGCACCGAGATACAAGCGGGAGAGGCCAATCAGCGCAATCAGTAAAACAGTCACCGCGGTTCCCACATGGCGCCACGCCGCAGACGTGCGCCGCAAAAGCAGATAGGCCAGGAAACCATAGGCCGCCGTGCTCATCACTGCGTGGCCGCTCGGAAACGAGAATTGGTCGATGCCTGCATACAGCAGTTGCGGACGCGGCCTGTGCAACGCCAACTTGATCACTCCGGCCAGCAACTCGGCAACCCCGACGGCGGCGATCCAATAGCCCGCAGTCAACCAAAGCCGCCGCACCATGAACCAGCCCAAGGCAACGACGATGACCGGCAGCAGCACCTGCGCATCGCCCAGTTCGGTGATGGCGACCATCACCTTGTCGAGCAGCGGGTTGCGCAGCGCTTGCAGCAGATGGAAAGCCCAAACGTCGAAATCGACCAGCGGATCGCGGTTGATCACGTCCTCCATGACCCCGAAAAACAGCCAGGCGCCGCCAACCACCAACACCGCGGCAACAACAAGGAACGCCTTCGGACTGTCGGCGCCGAGTAGCCAATGCGCGATCTCGCGTCGCTCCAAGGGGCGGTTAGGAGTGGCATGCGGTGGCACAGTTACGGCGACGGCTCGGCTCCAGTGCAGCGTGATCGCCGCAGCGGCCGCGATTGCCCCGCACGCCAGCCATGCGCCAGGCGGCGGAAGCGGCAGCGCAAAGGAGGTCCGCAGCGCAGGCACGGCGAGTGTGAGCAAGAACAACGCGATCATCGCGGCCACCAGCAGCACGCGACGCGCATGCAGTGGCGCAGCCGCCAAGCCCAGTACCCAGGTCGCCACGGTAAACAGCACCAGCGTCGCCGCGGTTCGCGCCTCGGGCGCGCCCGTGTCCCACTGCGTGCTCACCAAGGCATAGGCGGCGAAGGTCGCCCCGGCGACGAAAAGTCCGGCCGGCACCGCGAAACGCAACACGCGCTCGACGAAACCTGGGCGCAGCCTCTCGCCGTTGGGCTCCAGAGAGAGCAGGAATGCCGGAAACCCGATGGTCAGCGCGTCCACCAGCGAGATGTGACGCGGCAGGAAAGGAAATGCCACGCCCGCGACGCCCACCGCCAGCGCCAGCAGCATGGCGTACACGGTCTTGGTCAGGAACAGCACCGCGACGCGTTCGACGTTGCCGACCACCCGCCGACCTTCGGCCATGACCGCAGGCATGTTGGCGAAGCGGTTGTCCAGCAACACGAGTTGC
>JAKALI010000820.1 GCA_021813195.1 Pseudomonadota bacterium | reverse complement strand
CTTCGCGTGCGCGCTTGACCCGTTCTCGGTTAGTGGCCGGGCGGCGTTACGGTCACGGACTTGCCGGCGTGCCCGCCGTTGGCGTTTGCCGAGCCAGCCACATGTTCGCAACCAGCCGGAATCCGGATCGGCGCTTGCGGGCCGCCCAGCCGGATCGAGGTCACGTCGAAGAGCGTTCGCGGGTGCCCGCCGATCGACTCCTCTTGCCGTACCAGGATCTTGAGTTTGGGATCGACCCACAGGCGCCCCATCGAACTGTCGTACAGCAGGGCCTTGCGGCCGTGCAACTCGACCGCGGTCGGCTTCACGGTCACATGCCGGTAGAAGCTGGCATCGACCGGCCGCGCGAACGGATCGAACTCCGCCGGCGCGTGCGCCGACGTGTACGTGGCCTCCGAACACATGCCGTGCTCGCGCAGATAAACGCGGTGCCGCGCGAAGTCGTAGACCGAAGTGGAATGATGCGTTCGCGCCCCACCGGGCGCAAGCGCCCATTGTTTATGGATCCGCTCCAGACTCCCGTTGCGCTCCACCTGAACGACCATGTCCACGAACATCTGGTTGGTTTCGGTGATGGCGTAGTGAGTCGGCGCCTGCGCCGCCGCGCACAGTGTTGCCGCCAGCAGACAGCAGCAGAACCCGTAGACGTTGCGAACCATGGTTGGACCTTTCCTGCGCGCGCGCCGCGACGCGGCAACGCACCCGCGCTACAACCGTCCCGGCAATGGGTGCCCGCTTCGGTCCGGGCGTCGCCTCGTCGCCGCTAGTTTGAACCGCCGCTCGTGCTTCCGTGCGCCGTCACTTCGTGCCTGAACCGCTGCCAAATCCCAGGTTCGCGCGCACCGGCGACATCGTTGGCGGTGCGGGAAACATCATAAAGATAGTAGCCGCCGGTGACGCTGCGCTTGATCTTCAACGGCCCCGCCCCAATCGGCGAAAACGCGGGCATCTTGGCCGTCTTCGTCGTCGAACCAACGGTGCTAACGGCCGGGATCGTGCATGGCGATGCTCCGTCCTGGCATTCCACCTCGACGCTCTCGATGACCAGGCTGTAGTTGTGGTGTTCGTGAATCTGCATCGGCGGCGGCGGCTTAAAGAGCGTGTAAGCTCCTGAACTGCCGGTGGACCCAAACAGCAAAAACGGCAGCGACAGTTCTTGCGAATCGGCATTCCAGGAGATCGGCTGCTGGCTCAAATCGACGCCCAGGTCGGGCACGCAAACGTCGTACAGACCGTTGCCGTCTGGGATCAGCGTCCCGTGCACGGCATTGCCGTCGCCGGTCAACGACAGCGCTCCATTGCCGTTACACGGAAACTGCAGGGTGATCGTGCTGCTCCCGGTCTCGTAATTCTTGTCCCGCTCGACCTGGAACGTCCCTCCCGGCGGAACGTCCGTTGGGCAGGGCGAGTCCAACTCCTGGTGCTGGTGCAGCCCTTCAATTTTTCCCTTGAAGGTAAAGCGATGGGTCTCATCTCCGTTCACGAAGCGCAGCGAGTAGCCTGGAACGCCGGCCGGGACGCCGCCCATGGCGGCCATATTGCGAACTTTCGAGGCCTGCTCATCCAAGCCGGCGGTGTTCACGTCGAGCGAATAGGTCACCGAGCCGTCCCCCTTGACCGTGCCGTCATCGCTCACCTTGAACTCAAAATTGGCCTTATCGTTCACCGTCGTCATCATCACGACCTGCTCGCCGTCCTCAACCTTACAGTGGCCGTGGTTCCATCCGCCCGGCGCTAGCATGCAGGAGGTAATCGACGATCCGGTCGCGGTTCCCGTCCAATTGCCTGTAACCTTCGGCTTTGACTTGGACTTGGGCGGCTTCTTGTAGGAGGCGCCGGCGAAGTATTGCGGCGTCTTGGCGATGTTGCAGCCGCCGACCAGTACCGTGGCGGAGGCGCTCAGCTTGTCGGCGGCGTCCGTGGCCGTCAGGGTCACTGCCCCAAGGGTACCTAAAAAAAGACTTGGCGCCCCCTTCGTCTGGCCATTCTGGAGCGCAAGGGAAATGCCCTCCGACGGTACAAGCTGACCTTGATACTTGGCGCTCTTGTCAGATGTCGTCAAGACCACGGACGCGGAGGCGCCAGTGCCCGGGAAGGCCTTGTCAATCTGTCCATGCCCATCGACCACTTCCACGGGGACGATGACAGGGCCGCAGACTGGCCCCGGAACGCAACCCACCGTCTTGGGCGCCTTGATGATCAAACCCGCCGGACCCACCACAATCGTCGCCGACGCCGGTTGCGCCGGCTCGGCATTATTGGAGGAGGGGGTCAGCGTCAGCGTCTGCTCGCCCCCAGCCCAAAGCGTCACACTCGCTGGCTTGGCAACGCCCTTCTTGATCGAAATCGCCGACGGGAATGTTGCCCCAGGATCGTTCTTGCTGCTCACCTGAACGGCGCCGTTGAAGTCCGTTGCCGTCGTTCCCATCTCGTTGACGACCTTCAGCGCGATCGTGAAACTCTTCCCCGATGTCGTCGTCGCCGGTCGCGAAATCCTCGACCTTGCCGTGCGTGAAAACGCCGACGGCACGGCCATCGTGCTCCACAACCTCAACAACCCGATGATGATGAAGGGGCCGATCCGCGCCGTGTACCCGGCCGGCAAGCAGACCGTCAGCGTCGCCATCCCCAAGGGCAGGAGCTTCAGGCAGGCCCGCCTGCTGGTGAACGGGGCCCCGGCCAGGTCGCACGTCTCCGACGGCCGCGTCGATATCGAGGTGCCCGGCATCGACACGCTCGAAGCCGTGCACATCACCTGGGGCTGACGGGGCGCCCACATGCTGCGCTACATCATCAAGCGACTGATCTACATGGTGCCGACGCTGATCGGCATGTCGATCATCGCCTTCCTGATCATCCAGTTGCCGCCCGGGGACTACCTCACCTCGATGC
>JAKALI010000819.1 GCA_021813195.1 Pseudomonadota bacterium | reverse complement strand
CGGGGTCAGCCTGGCCGGCATGCTGGTGCTCGTGGTGACCCAGATGCTGGGCTTGCTGGTCGCTCTCGTGCCCGCAATACGCAGCCACGGCCGCCCAGCTGAACTGGAGCGGCAACAGGGCGAGCAGAACAACGGCAAGCCAACGACGCATCAGAACAGTCTAGCAGCTACAGAGTTTCGGGAAAGGTTGGGGGGCGGATCGCCGTGACCGGCGTCACCACCTTTCGGCACGGATGCGCCGGACCTGAGCGTTCATGCGGTGCCGGATCACATGCGAGTACAGCCATCGCTTGAACCCGGAGAGGTTCGAGCCTTGCCGGGCATAGAACTCGTCGGGACTGTCGAAGACGCCGAAGTCGTCGGCAATGCCGTCCCCTCTGGAGGTAGGTGCACCTGCCCTGCCATTCGACCTCATGAGCCGCGAGATTCAGTGTCGCGGCTCCGTAGCCGCGAAAACGCTGACGGTCCGGGAAATGTCGCTGCAGGCTGGCCAGGTAAGGTGCATCGAGGATGAAGCCTTCCAGGTTCACCCACAACAAACGGAGATGGCGCGTGCTCTGGCTTGCTGCAACAGGAGGAGAGCAGCCGGGGCTGCCGCGGGAATCACTCATGGCGTGCCATCGTCGGATCGATGCCGTGATATGAAACGCTGTAGCCACTGGAGCGGCAAGCGGGTAGGAATCGCCCCGCCGCCGTCACCAACGGTCGGCGGGTTCGCGCGGTAAACGAGAGCGATATGGAAAGCTTCGGCCGATCCATGGAGTGAATCCATGCGGGTCCTGAGCCGCGCTCAGTGCCGCTTCACTGCGCATGCGCCTCTGCTCATGCGGGCTTGTGGACGAGGCGACGAATGAGGTTTCTTCAGCCGCCGATCTGCAGGGCTTCGCGAGCGCGACGCTCGGCGGCCGGCTCGTTCAGCATCTCGGCGATGACCTGCGCGCGCGTCTTGTTCATCCCCTGGGTTTCCGCAGGCAGCGGCAGGCCTCGAGCGATACGGGAGAGCGAGCCGTCCTTCTGGGCCGCCAGCACCTCCGCCTGCACCTGAGCCCGCGTCTTGGACGAGGTGAGGTGATCGGAATGCACGGTAAACCCGGCTTCGCCCGGCGCCGAGTGATACAGGGAAGTCGCGGATGCCGCCATCGGAAGCGCTGCAAACGTGGCGACGGCGGCGAGGATCATGGTGCGGGAGAACATGGCAGGAGTCCTTTGGCTGCAGGTGACGACGAGCGACTTGCCCTGTCGTATGCCGCAAGGCATGGATGCCACTGTAGAAATCGCGCCGCGACGCCAGGCTGGCGCGTCGATTACATGTTTGTCAGCTTCGCCTCGGGATCGCATGGCCAGTCGACAATCACCGCATGCGACTTCTGCTGATCGAAGACGAGGCCAAGCTCGCGAGCTACCTCCGCCAAGGACTGTCGGAGGAAGGCTTCGTGGTGGAGACCGCCTCCAACGGCGTGGATGGGCTGCACATGGCCACCCAGGGCCACTACGACCTGATCGTCCTCGACGGCATGCTGCCCGGCATCGACGGCCTGGGTGTGCTCGCGGCGCTGCGGCACTCACGCGATACACCTGTGCTGATGTTAACCGCGCGAGGCGCGGTCGAGGACCGAGTCAAGGGCCTGCAATCGGGTGCTGACGACTACCTCACCAAGCCATTTGCGTTTTCAGAGTTGGTGGCTCGGCTGCATGTCCTGATGCGCCGGGGAAAGACAGGAGGTGCCTCCGAGCCCACCGTCCTGCGCTTGCACGACTTGGAGCTGGATCTGCTCAAGCGCCGAGCGACACGCGCCGGGAAGCGCCTTGACTTGAGCGCCAAGGAATTCAGTCTGCTGGCACTCTTCCTGCGCCGCCCTGGCGAGGTTCTGTCCCGCACTGAAATCGCGGAGCAGGGTAATAGTCCGACCAGCACCGTCATTGCAGGTCGATTGAGCGCGTTGCAGCATCTGACCCTGATGGAGTGGGCGCCGGGGATGGTGCCCACCAACAGGAGATGGTGGGCACCATGGAGAGTGGAACAAGGATCAGCGAACCGGCGCGCCGGCAACATGATCGGGCGTTCAAGGCGGACCTGGTCGAGCAGACCTTGCAGGCAGGCGCATCTGTAGCGGTGATCGCGCGGAATAACGGCATCAACGCCAACCTGCTGTTCAAATGGCGGCGCGATCACAGACGCAAGGCGATGGGCGTCTCGGTGCCGAGGGCACCGGCACCGCCCGTCCTGGTACCTGTACGCATCGAACCGGAGACCGGGGTCGCAACGAGTTCGGCGCTCGAGCCGGCGCCGACCGCTGAGGCGGCGTCTGGCAGTCGAGTACCAGCGCGAGGCGGCGTCATCGAAGTCGAGGTTGCCGGTGCTCGAGTGCGGCTTCGTGGCGCAGTCGACGAGATCATGCTGAGCAGTGTGCTGCGCGCGCTGCGCCGCAGCGAATGATCGGCCCTCGTGCGGGGACCCGGGTGTGGCTTGCCGCCGGCGTGACGGACATGCGCTGCGGCATCGACTCGCTTGCGGCCAAGGTTCAGATGGCGTTGACCGAGGATCCGTTCAGCGGCCACGTGTTCGCCTTCCGTGGGCGCAGGGGCGACCTGGTGAAGTTGCTGTGGAGTGATGGCGACGGCATGTGCTTGTTGACGAAGCGATTGGAGAGAGGTCGCTTCGTGTGGCCGCAGGCCGACAGTGGAAGTGTCTCGCTGAGCACGGCGCAGCTTGCCATGCTGCTCGAAGGCATCGACTGGCGACACCCGCAGCGCACCTGGCAGCCACGGCTGGCGGTGTAGCGCAGACTGCAATTGGTTGACGGGGCAAGTCCCGTTGCGAGTGCTGATCGCGATCGGCAAAGTCGCGGTCATGACGTTCGCAGACCTAGTGGCACGCAACGCTGCATTGAGCAGGGAAGT
>JAKALI010000818.1 GCA_021813195.1 Pseudomonadota bacterium | reverse complement strand
GCGCATCAGAGCATCACGTGCCAGACCGCAAATTTCAACGGCTTTCCAAGTATGGTGTCGGATCGACCGGCTTCTGCCCCTGCCGCACTTCGAAGTGCAATTGCGGCTGATCGACTTGGCCCGTCTTGCCGGCCTTGGCGATGACTTGCCCGCGACGCACCCGATCTCCGCGCTTGACCAGCAGCCTATCGGCGTGGGCATAGGCCGTCACCCATCCGTTGTCGTGGCGCAGGAGGATCAGATTGCCATATCCCCGCAATTCATCGCCCGCGTATGCCACCGTACCATCCTCCGCGGCGTGGACATCTGTCCCCTGCGGCACGGCGATGTTGATGCCGTCATTGTGGGTACCATCGCTGCGGGGCCCGAACCCAGCTACGATGCGGCCCCTCACTGGCCAACGCAGTTTTCCGCCCTCAGCAATGGAGCCGGACGCGGGAGGCGCTGGCGTCGTCGGCGATGCGACGTCGCTCGCGGTACCGGCATTGAGTTCTGCGACTTTGGTCTCGTTCATCGGCCGCGGCGCATTGAGGATCGTCGGCTGCGCGGGCGCGGTCGACGGCTGCGGTTCAGCGGAACGCTGCGATGTCACTGGCGGTGTTACCGTCAATCCGGACTGAGGAGCACCTGCCGGCGTATCAAGGACGCCCTCGCTGGTTGCGGCCTCGGCAAGCGTTGTCGGGGCACCGGGCACCTTGAGCACCGTGCCGGGCATCACGCGGCGCACGTCGGAGATGCCGTTGTAGCGCTGCAGATCGGCCGATTTGACGTTGAAGCGGCGCGCGATGCCATAGAGCGAGTCGCCGCGCTGGATGGTGTAAGTCCCGGACCAGTCGTCCGGTGCGGGCTCAGGCGTGATCGTCGCTGTCTCAGCCGGACGTGGCGCGCGCGGCTTTACCCGGCCCGACGGAAGAGCAAGCTTTTGTCCCGGCTTCAAGGCTGGACTGGTCAGGCCGTTGACGCGCATCAACTCGTTGAGCGACACACCATGGCGCCGTGAGAGGCCATAGAGCGTATCGCCGCGTTGGACTTCGATCTCTTCGCCGCGCTCATCGGGATCGACCGGTGCGGGTGCGAATGACGTTGCCGGCTGTGGACGTGGCGCGGGCGCATACGACGGCGCAGGCCGCACCACCGGCTGCGAGGGAACCGGCTCAGGTAATGCGGTCACATCCACACCACGGTCCAAACCACGATCGCGGGGCGTGGGATCATCCGACGGCGCGCTGGATGGTGCGTTGTAGGTCTGAGGCTCGGGAGACTTGGAGAAGCCGCCGGCTCCATCGCCGCCCAGATTGTAGCGGGAGCCGACATTTTCCGGGGGTGTGGGCAGGGCAGCGGTCGATGTTGGTTCACTCAGCGCCACGGCTGGCAAATCGAAACGGGCGATATCGGCGCTACATGCGCTGGCTAGAAGCGCAATGACCCCGAGTGTACTTAAACGGCCAACACGCGCGGTGCCCTCAATCGTGAACAGAAAACGCGGGAGACTGGACATGGTACGCACCTCACAACCCACGTTCCATTAACCTTTAATCGGTTAACAGCCCCTTAACAGCCTCGTGGGTGCCAGCAATGTATCGGGTGGTGAATTCGCAAGAAGCCCGATCCATCCCTCGCCAGGCCCCCCTCCGCCGCAGTCCCTCGGCTGGGGCAGTCGACCTGGAAGGATAGGGCTCCCAGATTGGCTCATAGAGAGCGATTGTGCTGGCATGACGGAAAAATTGCGCCCGAACGGCGACGTTTCCGACGCAGACCGAAACCGCGTTGCGGGCCTAGCGTCAATCCTTGGCGCGTAGATCGACCTGGTAACAGCTCAAAAATCAGCCCGCTGCCTTGCGCTCGGGCACTTCCTCAACACACGCGCGAAACACGCCACTCATGCGCGCGCGCATGGCATGATTGGTCAAATCCATCGACAAAGGTGTGATGGAAATGGCTCCATCTGCAATCGCCCGCAGATCGCTATCAGCGGGTGGATCGGAACGCCGACGCTCGAAGCCAAACCAGAAATACGGATCACCCCACGGATCGGCGCGCTGCTCCAAATGCAGTCCACCCTGGTCGCGGCGGCCTTGCGAGGTGACGCGAATTTCGCTGACGGCATCAGGCGCCAGATCGGGATAATTGACGTTCATGAGTGTGCCGGCGGGCCAGTCGATACTCAAGAGCTGCTCCACGATGCGCGGTCCGAATTTCAACGGTGTGCCCCAGTGCTGGAGGCCGTCCGGATCGAAGCCGAGTGTCAGGCTCATGGCGATCGAGCGAATGCCGATCAATGTGCCTTCCATCGCACCTGCAATCGTACCCGAATAGGTAACATCATCGGCAAGGTTAGCGCCGTGGTTGACCCCGGAGAGCACCAGGTCGGGCGGCTTGTCCTTCAAGACATGACGCACACCCATGATGACGCAATCAGCTGGCGTGCCGCGCACGGCGAACGCACGCTCACCGATCTCGCGATAGCGCAGCGGGACCTGAAGGGTGAGTGCATGCGAGGCGCCGGATTGGTTCATTTCCGGCGCGACGATCCAGATGTCGTCCGTCAGCTCGCGCGCAATCTGATGCAGCACCGTGAGGCCGTGGGCCCCCGCGCCGTCGTCGTTGGTGATGAGAATGCGCATCGTCCGCTTTCCCGCCTTACAGCGCCGGAACGCACACAGGCGTTGCACTACGCTTTCACAATCCGATCCAGCCCTCCCATATAGGGCCGCAATGCGTCCGGTACGACAATCGATCCGTCGGATTGTTGATAATTCTCCATGATGGCAACCAGGGTTCGCCCAACGGCAAGGCCCGACCCGTTCAATGTATGCACGTAACGGACCTCCTTGGCGCCTTTGGGGCGCTGGCGCGCGCCCATCCGTCGAGCCTGAAAATCACCGCAGACCGAGACCGACGAG
>JAKALI010000817.1 GCA_021813195.1 Pseudomonadota bacterium | reverse complement strand
CGTGCTCGGCACGCGCCTCGGCCCCGGCGGCCGGTACACGATCCAGGTCAAGGCGAACAACATCGGCAATGTGGATGTGCAGCAGCACATCTTCGGCGACATCATCAAGCGCCAGATTGTCGGTGAGCTGCGCGTCAACATGCCGAAGAAGTAAACGGGCCTTGTCTTTGCTCGCGGTCGAACGTAGGGCCAAGCTTTAGCTTGGCCCCAAAAAGGGCCGAGCTGAAGCTCGGCCCTACGTACCGTCCCCGATCAGTCCTTCTTGACCCTGGTGGCCGTGATGGATCCGTCGGTGGCGCGCGTGCCCTTGACCTCCACCTTGGCGCCGTTGATGACGCTCGTGCAGGCGAGATCGAACTCGGTCGACGCGGTCGTGGTCACCTTTGTCGTGCCGAGCATGAACTGGATCGCCGGGCAGGTGCCGGCGGCGGCGCTGACGGTGCCGCTGGCTTCGGCCTGGTTGTTGTGGTCGCCCCCATTGCCGTCTCCGTCGTTCCCGTTTCCGCCGTTTCCGCCGCCGTTGTCGGCGGCTTCAACGTGAATGGTCGTGGCGGCGATCGACCCGTTCTGCAGCGTGCCCTTCACTTCAACGCGGCTGCCGTTGACCAGGCTGCTGAACGTGGCGTGGCCATCGAAGTGTGTCGCGGCGTCGCCCGTGATGTGCCGCGAGCCGATGTCGAACTGGAACGAGGCTGCCGTCCCCGCGAGACCGCTGATCAGGCCATGCACCTCGGTCGGGAGAGCCGTCTGAGTATTCTGGATGTTGACCGAGGTCGCGACGATCGACGTGCCTGAGGTCGCGGCCTTGACGTGCACGCGCACACCGACCTTGACGTCGGCAAACGTGCCCGCGTGTCCATCCACCGTGAAGGTGGTCGTGGCGGCGGTCGTGATGGTCTTGCCCGTCACACTGAAGGCACCGGCAGGCGTTAGCGGAGGCACGGCATCCACGCGACCCTCAATTTCAGAATCGTTGTCGTGGGACTGGCTCGAGTCGTCGATTTCTGCGGCCGTGCCGCTCACGGTCACATTGACGACGATCGTGTCGCCCGCGTTGACGGTGCCGATCTGGACTTTGGCGTCAACGCCCGGGCCCGTGAAGTGCAGTTCAATCGGGCCGGCCGGCACGCCGGTCAACTGGAAACGGCCGGCGGCGTCGACCACGCTGCTCACCGACGTGCCCGTGACCGATACCGTGAGGCCGGCCGAGGGTCCACCGGAGGTTGTCGAGGCCAGCCCCGAACCTCCGCCCGAAACCGAGCCGGAAATGGTGGCCGAGGTGGTGGCCGCCGCCATGGCTGTCGTTGGGGCCAGGGGTGACGTTGTGGCGCTCTTGCCGCATCCGACGAGCGACACGGCAAGCAATGAGAAGAGCACGAGAGCAAGTGCGGGCTTCCGCTTCATGAGACCTCCTATGATGTTGCCGGGACAATCTATGAGCAGAGCAAGATGCGTTCCGTCCGGACACTCCGATGCCGTATGCTTAAGCTCCAAACGCTCAATCAGTTACCGAGAGCCACAGATCTGTCAGTAGACGGAGACTGCGTAATGTCTTCCCACACTGGTATTCTGGTCGTCCGGAATTCACCGGTGTAATCCATACATACATGTCTGATCCAACTCCAAAGAAGAAGAAGGTCCGCTGGTCGATGGCCTGGCAGGAAGCGAAGGCGCTGATCTGGGCACGGCGCTGGCGGCTGGCCCTGGGACTGGGTTTAATGTTCGTGAACACGTTCGCCGGTCTTGTGCTGCCTTGGACGACGAAGTACTTCATGGACGACGTCATCGGCAAGCACCAGTACGGGATGCTCTCGACGCTCGCGTGGGCCATCGGCCTGGCCGCGGTTCTGCAGGCCGCGACGTCGTTCTCGCTATCGCAGGTCCTCGGCATTGAGGCGCAACGGGCGATTACCGACATGCGGCGCCGCGTGGAGGAGCACATTCTCCGGCTGCCCGTGCGGTATTTCGACACCACACAGACGGGGCAGTTGATTTCGCGCATCATGAGCGACGCCGAAGGCATCCGGAACCTGGTTGGCACGGGGCTCGTGCAGCTGACCGGCGGGCTGGCGACGTCCGTGCTGGCCATGGGCGTGCTCCTCTACATCAACTGGAAGCTGACGATCATCACGCTTGTCGTCCTGGGCATGTTCGGCGGTTTCATGGCGTGGGCCTTCAACACGCTGCGGCCGCTGTTCCGCGAGCGCGGCAAGATCAACGCGGAGGTGACGGGCCGCCTCAACCAGTCGCTCGGCGGCGTGCGCATCGTCAAGACCTACACCGCGGAGAAGCGCGAGGACCTGATCTTCACCAGCGGCGTGCACAGCCTGCTGCGCAACGTGGCCAAGTCGATGACCGGCGTGTCGGGGATCGGCGCGCTATCGGGGTTGGTCATCGGGTCGATCGGCGTCATCACATTCGTGATCGGCGGCCGCGCCATCACCACTGGCACGATGACGGTGGGCGACCTCATCCGCTACATCTTTTTTACCGGCTATCTCGCCATGCCGATCATCCAGCTGGCGCAGATCGGCACGCAGATGACGGAGGCGTTCGCCGGTCTCGACCGCATCCGTGAGATTCTGGATACGCCGCGCGAAGACGCGGATCCGGCTCGCGTGAACACGCTGTCCGTGGTTCGCGGCGAGGTCGAGTTCCACGACGTCACGTTCGAGTACAACCCTGGCGTGCCGGTGTTGAAACACATCAGCTTCAAGGCGCCAGCTGGCACGACCACGGCGCTCGTGGGCTCGTCGGGCTCTGGCAAGAGCACGCTCATCAGCCTCGTGATGGCCTTCAACTGTCCGCAGGTGGGTGAGATCACGATCGACGGCCGCGATCTGAAGTCACTGACGCTGGCCGACTACCGGCGCCACCTGGGCGTGGTGCTGCAGGACAACTTCCT
>JAKALI010000816.1 GCA_021813195.1 Pseudomonadota bacterium | reverse complement strand
GGGATCGCCAAGGGCGTTGACGGTGATCCACATCGGGATCGTGAGCAACAGCGCAAGACCGATGAAAGCCCAAGCGGCGAAGAACTTGCCAAGGATCGCTTCTAATGGCGACACCGGCAACGTCATGAGCAATTCGATTGTGCCCGATTTGCGCTCTTCAGCCCACAGCCGCATGGCGACGGCAGGCACGAGCAGCAGATAAAGCCAGGGATGATAGGCGAAGAAAGGGAACAAATCGGCCTGTCCGCGATCGAAAAAGCCGCCGATGTAAAAGGCGAATGCCCCGGTGAGCGCGACGAAGATCGTCAAAAACACCAGCGCCAGAGGCGTGGCGAAATAGGCCTTGAACTCGCGCTTGCCGATAATCCAGGCCCCTTCCAGTGTCTCACGCATGGCTGCGTCCCTCCCGCTTGGAGCGTCCACGCTCGTCCGAGGTTGTGATCAGGCGGAACACGTCGTCGAGGCGCCCGCGTTCGACGTAGAGCTCGTCGACGGGGATCGACTGTGCCCTGAGCAGCGCGGCGACCTCGGTGGCATCGACGGCGCCATCCCGCGGCACGGCGCGCAATTGAATGTGACCATTGGCCTTGGACACAGTCTCTACCGTCCCGACAGAGCCTGCCCCTTTGAGAATACGTATCGCTGCGTCCGAGCGATCCTTGGGCACGCGCAGCGAAACCGCGCCGTGATAGTGCATCCGCGCCATGAGTTCTTCCGCAGTGCCATCGGCCACGATCGCACCGCGGTTGATGACGACGGCACGTGAGCAGACGGCTTCGACTTCTTCGAGAATGTGGGTCGAGATAATGATCGCCTTCTCAGCGGCCATGGCGCGAATGAGTTCGCGCACGTGATGCTTCTGGTTGGGATCAAGCCCGTCGGTCGGCTCGTCCATCACCAGAACGGGCGGATCATGGAGGATCGCTTGCGCCAGCCCAACACGCCGCTTGTAGCCTTTCGAGAGCGTGTCGATGGTCTGATGATAGACTGGCTCCAGTCCCGTCCTTTCGACGGCCACACCAACCCGCTTGGTGATCTCGTCGCCCCGGAATCCGCGCACTTCGGCGATAAAGCGCAGAAACGATCCGGCCGTCATCTCACCGTATGCCGGCGCGCCTTCCGGAACATAGCCCAACTGCGCTTTCGCGAGCTTGGGCGCGAGTTGCACATCATGCCCGCATATGCATGCTCCTCCGCGATCGGGCTCCAGAAACCCGGTTATCATTTTCATGGTGGTGGATTTTCCGGCACCGTTCGGTCCGAGAAATCCCAACACTTCCCCACGCCGCACGTCGAGACTGATACCCGCAACCGCGCGAATATCCCCGAACGTCTTCTCCAGATCGCGGGCTTCAATGAGCGTTTCCATCGAAATCTCCGTCACGCAACGTCGGACCATTTTTCTTCTAGGCTGCTGACCCGCTGACTTCGCCGCTGCGCTCCTAGTACAAAAAGCGGCGAAGGCCGGATTAATTCCAATCCAGCCTTCGCCAGGTGAGAGACTTAGAAGTCCATATCTCCGGATGGCATCGGCGCGGGTGCCGCCTTCTTAGGCAGCTCTGCGACCATGGCCTCGGTGGTGATCAACAGTCCCGCGACCGAGGCGGCGTCCTGCAGCGCGCAGCGCACGACCTTGGCCGGATCGATGATGCCCGCCGCAAGCATGTCCCCATACGTCCCGCGCTGCGCATCCCAGCCCCAGGCGTAGTCCTTGTTGTCGAGGATCTTGCCGACGATGATGGACCCGTCTTCGCCTGCGTTCGCCGCGATCTGCCGCGCAGGCGCCTGGAGCGCCCGGCGCACGATTGCGATGCCAACCTTTTGATCCTCGTTGACAGGAGACAGGGCATCGAGAACGGCACTCGCGCGCAACAGGGCAACACCGCCACCGGGTACGATACCTTCCTCGACCGCAGCACGGGTGGCGTGCAGCGCGTCGTCGACGCGGTCCTTGCGCTCCTTCACCTCGACCTCGGTCGCCCCACCGACCTTGATCACAGCCACACCGCCCGCAAGCTTGGCAAGCCGCTCTTGCAGCTTTTCACGATCGTAATCGGAGGTCGTCTCTTCGATCTGGGCCTTGATCTGACGCACGCGCGCTTCAATCTCGGACTTGTTGCCCGCACCGTCGACGATGGTGGTGTTGTCCTTGTCGATGACGACTTTCTTGGCGCGGCCGAGCATGGCAAGCGTTACGTTCTCGAGCTTGATACCAAGGTCGTCCGAAATGACGTTACCGCCAGTGAGCGTGGCTATATCCTGCAGCATGGCCTTGCGGCGATCGCCGAACCCTGGGGCTTTGACGGCTGCCACCTTGAGCCCACCACGCAGGCGGTTGACAACCAGGGTCGCCAAGGCCTCGTTCTCGACCTCTTCGGCAATGATCAAGAGCGGGCGGGCGCTCTGAACGACGGCCTCCAGGATTGGCAGCATCGGCTGCAGATTGGACAATTTCTTTTCATGGATCAGGATGTAGGGGTCTTCGAGTTCCGCCGTCATCTTTTCGGCGTTGGTCACGAAGTACGGCGAGATGTAGCCGCGGTCGAACTGCATGCCTTCCACGACCTCAAGCTCCGTCTCAAGGCTCTTGGCCTCTTCGACCGTAATCACGCCCTCCTTGCCAACTTTCTCCATAGCGACGGAAATCATCTGACCGATCTCGGCATCGCCATTGGCGGAAATGGTGCCAACCTGCGCGATCTCCTTGCTATCCTTCACAGGGCGCGCGCTGGCACGGATCTGTTCCACGACGCGAGACACGGCAAGGTCGATGCCACGTATGACATCCATCGGATTTGCGCCCGCCACCACCGACCGCGCACCCTCGCGCACGATGGCCTGAGCGAGCACCGTCGCTGTCGTCGTGCCGTCACCGGCAAGATCGGCCGTCTTTGAGGCGACTTCGC
>JAKALI010000052.1 GCA_021813195.1 Pseudomonadota bacterium | reverse complement strand
TCAATCTTAAGGAGCATTGGGCTCCTCCGCCCACGCGGAGATCGACCTTCACTGGCCGCTCGATCCCAGTCAATGCAGTTGGCTCCTCCGCCCACGCGGAGATCGACCCCGGGCGCGGGAAGCCAAGCGGCGCTTGGCACAGGCTCCTCCGCCCACGCGGAGATCGACCCCGCCGGCTGCGAGCATGATCTGGAAGATACCAGGCTCCTCCGCCCACGCGGAGATCGACCCGTAAACGATCCGCTACGAAAACCTTTAATCTCGGCTCCTCCGCCCACGCGGAGATCGACCCCGTCCTGACCGCTCACAAGAGCCTTAGCCTTCGGCTCCTCCGCCCACGCGGAGATCGACCCCGTCCTGACCGCTCACAAGAGCCTTAGCCTTCGGCTCCTCCGCCCACGCGGAGATCGACCGTCCTACCGGCCTGACGGCCTCGTCACGGTGATGGCTCCTCCGCCCACGCGGAGATCGACCCCTCACGGACACTCCGAAGGACAACGAGTGGGTGGCTCCTCCGCCCACGCGGAGATCGACCCTGGCTGTTCGCAGTTCCAAAGCCACCTACCGAGGCTCCTCCGCCCACGCGGAGATCGACCCTATCCGGGGTGCCCGAAGATCGGTGAGGCGAAGGCTCCTCCGCCCACGCGGAGATCGACCTCTACGCAAGACCTGACAGCACTGCTGCGTGGCTCCTCCGCCCACGCGGAGATCGACCCATTGTTCAAGAGGCGGCGCACGCGGTTCTGCTGGCTCCTCCGCCCACGCGGAGATCGACCCCCATTGTTATCGGCGACCGCATACGCTTCAGCGGCTCCTCCGCCCACGCGGAGATCGACCTGCGTGCAGGCCAGGTGCGGACCACATAGCCGCGGCTCCTCCGCCCACGCGGAGATCGACCTTTTATTGAGCGACTTACAAGCTAACATTTTTGGGCTCCTCCGCCCACGCGGAGATCGACCCCCTGTGGTGGAGCGAAGCGGACAAGCCGTTTGGGCTCCTCCGCCCACGCGGAGATCGACCCTATCTCGGCTCGAAAATCCACAAGGCAGTACGGGCTCCTCCGCCCACGCGGAGATCGACCCGGGGGGGCGATATTGCCGGCCTCCCTGGTCGGGGCTCCTCCGCCCACGCGGAGATCGACCCCCACCGTACTGACTTACGTCTCGCGTGAGTGGGGCTCCTCCGCCCACGCGGAGATCGACCCCCACACATGGTCACGAGCCCAGGTGGACTTCGGGCTCCTCCGCCCACGCGGAGATCGACCCCCTCACGTCCTTGCGGGACAACGGCTTTTGAGGGCTCCTCCGCCCACGCGGAGATCGACCCAAGTGGCACCTGTTCGTTGGCGATAGCTCGCGGGCTCCTCCGCCCACGCGGAGATCGACCGTACGGCATAGCGAAACCGATGGTCGATGAAGAGGCTCCTCCGCCCACGCGGAGATCGACCCTACAGCTCTGATCCTGATGCTGGCCGCAGTGCGGCTCCTCCGCCCACGCGGAGATCGACCTCGTGCCAAAGGGCGCGACAGCCATGCGGACGTGGCTCCTCCGCCCACGCGGAGATCGACCTGCCAGGGCAGTCGTCAACCTGCTGGGACCATCGGCTCCTCCGCCCACGCGGAGATCGACCTGCGGAGCTGCGTCTGCTGCTGCTGACTTCAGGGGCTCCTCCGCCCACGCGGAGATCGACCCTATCTCGGCTCGAAAATCCACAAGGCAGTACGGGCTCCTCCGCCCACGCGGAGATCGACCGTCTCGTTGGAAGAAGATGTGGGAATGGCTTCTGGCTCCTCCGCCCACGCGGAGATCGACCCTTGAAGGACGGCGTTCTGTCTGATCAGTGGCAGGCTCCTCCGCCCACGCGGAGATCGACCCCAGATGGACCGCCAGCTCGCACTCGAAGTCGAGGCTCCTCCGCCCACGCGGAGATCGACCCGAGAAGCCCACGCGAGTAGTCAGCACCTTGCGGGCTCCTCCGCCCACGCGGAGATCGACCCGGCTCGCTGCGCACTGTATGGGACCGTATGCGGGCTCCTCCGCCCACGCGGAGATCGACCTTACCCCGAAGGTAAGCAAGACTGCTAAGAGGGGGCTCCTCCGCCCACGCGGAGATCGACCCAACAAGGGACGAATTCAGCATATCAAGGCCGGGTTCTAACTTAATCCCTGGTCTCGCGATGAGGGGCAGACCAGGTTTTCATCATCACGTTCTCCGCTCTGTTTGTGCGCGATGACGAATTTCTCGCGCAAAGGCCTTGATCCAAGCACGCAACTCCCGACGCAATGCGGCGTCGCGCTCGCTCTTGATCCAGTCTTTCAGCACCGCATGGGCGCGCTGCATGTGCCAGATGTTCATGTCGGCCAGCGTGAGGACATCGCCCTCGCGCGTGACCCATTCCGCGCCGCGAACCTCCTGCGCCAGACGCGCGGCAAGCAGCACCCGGCGCGCCTCCTCGCGGATCGCCTGCGCCTCCTCGGGGCTGATGCGATCGGATGCGGTCATGGATCCTGCCCCCTCATGGGTCTTACCCCGTTACGGCGGGCCGAGGATCCGCATCGGCGAGCAACGCACCGCTCAAATGCCGATCGACAATCTCGACCGCGCCTTGCGCTTGCGCGCGGTCAAGAAAGACCTCACGATTGCCATGCCGCCAACGTAACCCCGCCACCCGTCCGCCTGGTGACGCACATTGAGCTGCCCCATAAACCCTGGGCAATAGTAGAGCCCCAGGCCATCTGGTCCCTTCCAGACGTAGTCCGCAGCGAGATTGTCCGTGCTCGCTTGGTCCGTCATGGCGTTCTCTTGAGCTGTAGATGCCGAAATTTTTTGGCACAGTGCGTTGTGTCAATATTGTGCTACGGCTAGTTTTGCGGTCAAGCGAAGACGGACACGTATAGTTGAAAACTGACACTCACGGCCAAGAAGGTCAACAAACAGCTGATTTGTAAGTTTATGCTTTTACTGAGTAAAGTTATGGTGGGCACTAGAGGGATCGAACCTCTGACCCCTTCCATGTCAAGGAAGTGCTCTACCGCTGAGCTAAGTGCCCTTTTTGAACTGGGTCGGTCCAGTCTTACTCGGCAGGCCCGTATATAGGCTCTGTCGGGGCGAGGCAAGGGCGCTAAGGCCAGTTTGCCGGCCACGTCCCAGCTGCCTTACGCAGCAAGTAGCCGCTCGACCTCGCGCACCAGATCTTTGAGATGGAAAGGCTTCGAGAGCACACGGGCGTCCTTCGGGCCTTGGTTCTCGCTATTGAGCACGACGGCAGCGAAACCCGTGATGAACATGATTTTCAGATCCGGATCGATCTCGCTTGCGCGGCGGGCAAGTTCGATGCCGTCCATGCGTGGCATCACAATGTCGGTCAGCAGCAACGTGAATGGCTCCCGCTCGAGACGTTCCAAAGCCTCGACACCATTGGGAAAACCGATGACGTCGTAGCCAGCGCGCGTGAGTGCACGCTCGAGGAAGGCGCGCATGGAGTCGTCGTCCTCCGCCAAGAGGATGCGATGAACGGGGACGCGGGACGGACTGATGGACATGATGGGCGAGAACCAGCGAACGTTGGATGCAATTTATCTCAGATCGAAACCGTTGCCACGTGAATCTGACGCGACTTTGGTAAACGGAGCATGAAGGCCTTTGCTGTGGAGCACGATCTGTCGGCTTGCAAGGGATGATATCCCCATTCCTTTCGCCAGCTCGTGCCGTGGCGATAGACAGCAGCCAGTCGCGTTGGCAAAGTGCAGCAGACTGCCAACGTGCGTGCGGTTTGATGATTGGGGGACAAAAACGCGCGGCGTGCGATGAATTCGAGCCGCGTGCCGTCTCATCGCTCCGGGCTGGCATCGTCAGATCTGCGGGGAGCAGGCTGCCCTCGCGGCCCGAAGTGGATACTTTAGTGCATGAAGCGGAAACAAGGCCTTGCGTGAGCACGAGCACATTATCCGAGAACTGAGCCCGGCATATTCGATTTGCGAGCCGGAAGGCGCGCTGACGCCACTCGTGTTCAGCTCCCCGCATTCCGGCCGTGTCTATCCCGCCTGCTTGCTCGAGAAGTCTCGGCTCGACGCCCTGACATTGCGGCGTTCCGAAGATTGCTACGTTGACGAACTCTTTGCATGCGCCGCTCGGTTGGGCGCTCCTCTCATCGCCGCGCGATTTGCTCGAGCCTATCTCGATGCGAACCGGGAACCTTATGAGCTCGACCCCGAACTGTTTGCCGAGCCGCTTCCGGATTGGGCCAACCAGCAATCGGTGCGGGTGGCCGGCGGCCTTGGCACGGTTGCGCGCATCGTTGCCGATGGCCAGGAAATCTACGGAGCGCCTCTGCGGTTGCAGGATGCCTTGGACCGCATTGAGCTTCTGCACCGTCCCTATCATGAGGCCCTGAGCGCGCTGCTTCAGCGTGCTCGGCGGCAGTTCGGTTACGCGGTTCTGATCGATTGCCACTCGATGCCGTCGAATCAGATGACGAAGGGCGGCGGCGTGCGGCCCGATTTCGTCCTCGGGGATCGCTTTGGGACATCGTGCGATCCCCGCCTGACACGTATGGTGAGGCAAACGCTCCAGACGTTGGGTTACGATGTGCACCTCAACCGCCCCTACGCGGGCGGATACATCACCGAGCACTATGGCTCGCCGGCACGGGGGCTCAACGCCCTTCAGATCGAAATCAATCGTGCGCTCTACCTCGACGAGGCAACCCTGGAGCGCTCCGAAGGGTTCGAGCGGTTGGTCAAGGATCTTGCCATGCTCGTTGAGCGGCTGGTGCGGGAGGGGCCCCCGTTGCAAGAGCATCGAACGGCGGCCGAGTAACCCGACGCAACAGGGCCGATCGCGCCAAGCAAGGTTACGTGGCAGGGCTTGCAAGCTGCGCCCCTTGCCCCCTCGATGGGCGCAGCGCCTGACCCCGAAGGAAAAAAGGTCATCTCCGGGGGGAGATGACCCAAGTCTAGGGAGGAAACGCCCAAGTGGGCAGCAACCGAACAACCTCGGCCGTCCGTTGCATGACATGAAACTAATGTTGCGACGCAGCACGTGCAACTGCAAAAAATGCAGAGCTGCTCCGCGTTATTGGCATGCCGATAACGCTCAGATTTGTCGACAAAATGCCACAGGATTCCGGTCTTGGTTCGTCATAAGCTCACATTTTGCGCAACCTGATTTCTTGCGGCGCAAAATAGAAGAAATTCCATCGAGAGGAAAGCGACCGCCTGGCGGCTCTCGCCGGGCGGTGACCACGACCGTGCGGGACACGACTTGCCTGGGAGATGCTTCTTCGAAAAAGAGGCCGTCCGATGAGTCGAACGGCCCAAGTCTAGGGAGGAAACGCCCATAAGGGCTGTGACGATCCGGGAAGTGCAACCCGATTCGGCACGACAATGACGGTGCCCGTATTCACTTGACACGGCAATCGGCGGACGACCGCACAGGCGATTTTCCCGCGCTCTCGGTGCAATGGAGTCACAGTCAAAGAATTTGTGAGATATTCAAGTGCCTTGCAAAGACACGGCCGGACAGGCAATTTGCCACCAACCATCGCCGAGATGCCGACGTGAGGCATCACAAGTTTGCGAGGACACTCGACCGTGTCACTAAAAACCGGCGTCGATCCGGCATTCCTGACCTGCGCGCATCGCTTGGCGGATCGAGCCGCGAAGGTCACTCTGCCATACTTCCGCAATTCCCTCGAAGTCGAGAACAAAGCGGATGCCACGGCCGCCTTCGATCCGGTCACGGCGGCCGATCGGGAAGCCGAGCGCGTGATCGAGGAAGAACTTGCGCGAACCTTTCCCGAGCACGGGCTCGAAGGAGAGGAATTTGGTCTGCGCCGGCCGAATGCGCGGTATCGCTGGTTGGTCGATCCGATCGACGGCACCCGCGCTTTCATGACGGGATCGCCGCTGTGGGGAACGCTGATTGGCCTGCTCGATTCCGGTTCACCCCTGATCGGGCTGATGGACCAGCCGTTCACCGGCGAACGGTTCTGGTCCGACGGGAAGCAAAGTTTTGCGCGCCGCGACGGGAGCGTAGCGCGGCCAATCGCGAGCCGACGATGCCGGAAGCTTGCTGATGCGGCGTTCATGACCACCGATCCCGGTCTGTTCAAGTCGGAGCGCGAGCGTGCGGTGTTGCAGCGCTTGCAAGGCACGGCGCGGCTCACCCGGTTCGGCGGGGACTGCTACGCCTACGCGCTGTTGGCAATGGGCTTTGTCGACGTCATCGCTGAATGTCGGTTGCAGCCTTACGATATTGTCCCATTGATCCCAATTATCGAGCACGCAGGCGGACGCGTCACGACCTGGGAGGGCGCACCGGCGCTGCACGGCGGTGCGATCCTGGCGTGCGGCGACAAGGACTTGCACGTTCAGATCTTGGAACTGATTGCGACTGCTCCGACCCCCATTGGGCCGTCTGGTTGAGTTCGGGCGCGCGCCGGCAGGGGATCTGACGACCCTAAGCGGCGTCGCGTGCATAGCCGAGATAAGCATCCACGGCTGCCCAAAAGCGCAAGCGAACTGGGTCGCTTTCCTGGAGTATCTCATGCCGTGAGCCCGGCAGAAGAATCTGGGAACCGACCTTGAGCTGGACGGCAAAATCCTCCACCGCACGTGAATCAATAATGCGGTCGCCGCCGGCCGAGAACACCATCATCGGCACCTCGATGCGAGCGGGGTAATGACGTGCCTGCAGGACGGTCATCGCCCGTGTCGCCGCCCGCAGCCAGCCGTTCGTTGGCGATCCGAGCCGCAGTTGCGGAGCCACGCTGAGCACCCCCACCGCGCGCTGCCAACGGTCCTTGTCGGACGTCAGCGCATTGTTCTCAAAGCGCTCGAGGTCGGGCAGCCGGTCGCCGCCGCCGCGCACGTAGCTTTCGCTGAAACCCAACAGACAGGCGGCTTCCGCGTAGCCCCGCACAAGCTGCTGCGGCTCCGGCACGCGCTCCTTCGAGAAGGCGATCATCGGCGCGGTCAAGATCATGCGCGAGAACCATGTTCCGGGCTTTGCCGCGTTGCGCAGCAAAATCGCTGCACCCATCGAATGACCGAGCGCGACGTACGGTGGCGGGCAGTCCGGCAGCACGATGTCGAGCATGAACTGCTTCAAGTCGCGATCGTAGGTGGAAAAATCGTCGATGTGGCCCTTAAGCGGGTTTTCCAGCAGGCGACTGGATCCGCCTTGGCCGCGCCAATCGATGACGGCCACGGCAAAACCTCGGCGGCGAAATTCAGCGACGACTTCGAAGTATTTTTCGATGAATTCCGAGCGCCCGGGAAACACGCAAACGGTGCCGCGGCGAGGTCCTTGTGTCGCCTCCCAGCGGGCAAAACGCAAATTATGCCCGTCCGGCGTGGCGAGGTGACCGGCAACGGCGCCGCTGGGAACGGGGTTGCGAGCAAGGGAAACGAGCGTCATGCCGTCATTCAATCTCTGCTTGGTTGCCAAGAGCCGGGCCGCAACAGGCGGCGGGCCATCATCCGCAACTCCAGATCCAACCTTAGCACAAATGATACCGTCCCTCGCCCGCCCTGCACGCCGATCCGTTGGGCAACTTGAAGTCTTGCGGTGGGATCCTAGATCTCAATCGGTCCGTCGTGACTGGCGGGCCGTTATCGACGTCCGGCTCATTGCGAGCGGACACAACAATGCATGTCGCTTCTGATGGAGGATATGTCATGCGACACTTCGACTTCACGCCGCTTTATCGTTCGACCATCGGGTTTGAGCGCCTAGCGCAAATGCTGGATAACGTCTCGGGCCTCGATGCGGACACAACTTATCCGCCCTACAACATCGAACGGCTCGGCGAAAACGAGTACGGGATTACCATGGCCGTTGCTGGTTTTACCGAGGATGAGATCAAGATCGAGGTGAAAGAGCAGCATTTGGCGGTGCGCGGCGAGAAAAAGCCAGATGCCACTGAGCGCCAGTTCCTGCATCGGGGTATTGCAACCCGCTCGTTCGATCGCCGTTTCCAACTGGCGGACCATGTCGAGGTTGTCAGTGCAGCCCTGAAGGACGGTCTGCTGAACATCGAGCTGAAGCGTGAAGTGCCCGAACGGTTGAAGCCGCGTGTCATCCCGATCGGGACGGCGGCGCCGAAGCAGATTGACGCTTCCGCGTAAGACCCACGCGTTTCCTGCCCATCGATCTCCCGTCGGTTCTTCCCCTCCCAGCCGACGGTGTGCCGAGCGCCGTCGTTGCATCGGCGGCGTTCTCCGTCAGCGCCGCGCCCGAGCCTCGGGCGCGGCGCTGATGCTGAGCGTTGACTCCACGGTTCCGTCTTGTGCCTGCTGTCAAAAGATGCAAAATGCGCGACGCAAAAGGTCAGCATTCCTGTCCTTTATTCGGCGTCCGGCTGCGGCCCTGCCCATACGGTTCTGCCCTGGCGTGAGCCGGGCCAGTCAGCCTTTGGGCCCGTGGTCAGCCGGCCTGCCGCAAAGTGACGTGCTGGCGCGATGTCTACCCGGCGCGCCGCACGTTCCAATCCAGCCAGGCTACCGATACCATTTCGAGGTCGACCGATGATGAAGCACCACCCTGCGCCGCGCGGCCCTGCTTTCGCCAGCCAGCGGGTGGAGGCTACCAAACGGGAAGGCCTCTTTGATCCCGCTTTCGAACGCGATGCTTGCGGCGTTGGCTTCATCGCGGACATGAAGGGGCGCAAATCCCACAGCATCGTCGAGGATGCCCTACGCATCCTGGAAAACCTCGAGCATCGCGGCGCGGTCGGAGCCGATCCCTTGTCGGGAGATGGCGCGGGCATCCTCATTCAGATCCCTCACGATTTTCTCAAGGAAGAGACAGCGAAGCTTGGTTTCGATTTGCCAGAGCCTGGCCGCTACGCGGTCGGCCACATCTTCATGCCGGCGGATGATCGCCTGCGAGCGCACTGCGAGCGCGTCTGGGCGCGCTGCCTGAAGGAAGAGGGGCTGGAGTTTCTTGGCTGGCGCTCCGTCCCGGTGGATAATTCCTCACTTTCTGAGATGGTCCGTGCCACGGAGCCGGTGCATCGCCAGCTCTTCGTGAAGCGGCCGTTGGGCTTGCGTGATCAGGATGAGTTTGAGCGTCGGCTTTACCTTGCGCGCAAGGTTGCCTCAAACGCCATCCATTACGCCTACAAGGGCCGCGACATCGGCCACTACACCGTGTCGTTGTCCTCGCGCACGCTGGTCTACAAGGGCATGTTCCTGTCGTATCAGGTGAAGAACTACTACCGCGATTTGAGCGATCCGCGGCTGACTTCGGCGCTGGCTCTCGTACATCAGCGCTTCTCGACGAACACCTTTCCCTCCTGGAAGCTAGCCCATCCTTACCGCATGGTCGCTCACAACGGCGAGATCAATACGCTGCGGGGCAACGTGAACTGGATGGCTGCGCGACAAGCGTCCGTGTCCTCGCCGTTGTTTGGCAACGAAATCTCCAAGCTGTGGCCGATCTCCTACGAGGGGCAATCGGACACGGCGTGCTTCGACAATGCGCTCGAGTTTTTGGTGATGGGCGGCTACAAGCTCGCGCATGCCGCCATGATGCTCATTCCCGAAGCATGGGCCGGCAATCCGGCGATGGACCCCAAGCGTCGTGGGTTCTATGAGTATCATGCGTGTTTGATGGAGCCGTGGGACGGTCCGGCCGCTATGGCCTTCACGGACGGCCGCCAAATCGGCGCCACGCTCGACCGCAACGGGCTTAGACCAGCACGCTATTTCGTCACCCGCGATGATCGCGTCGTGATGTCGTCGGAGGCCGGCGTGCTGCCGGTCGACGAGCAGGATATCGTGAAGAAATGGCGCCTGCAGCCAGGCAAGATGCTGCTTATCGATTTAGAGAAGGGCTGCATCATCTCCGATGAGGAGCTCAAAGCCGAAATCTGCAATCGTCATCCCTACGAGAATTGGGTCAAGCGAACCCAGATCATGGTCTCTGATCTGCCTCTGCCTCCGCAGAAGGCGGCAAAGAAGACGAACGTCAGCCTGCTCGATCTCCAGCAGGCCTTTGGCTACACGCAGGAGAGCCTGAAATTCTTGATGACGCCGATGGGCGCGCGCGGCGAGGAAGCCGTCGGCTCGATGGGGAACGATACGCCGATTGCAGCGCTATCGTCCAAGCCGCGGCTGCTGCACACCTATTTCAAGCAAAACTTCGCTCAGGTGACGAACCCGCCGATCGACTCGATACGGGAAGAGCTCGTCATGAGTCTCGTCTCCTTTATCGGACCGCGGCCGAATATTCTGGACCTGGAAGGCACTTCCAAGGTGAAGCGACTGGAGGTCCAACAGCCCATCCTTACAAATGAGGACCTGGAGCGCATCCGCGCAATCGGCGCGGTCCCCGACAACCATTTCAACTCAATTACCCTCGATATCACATTTCCCGTCGACAAGGGGCCAGCTGGCATGGGCCCGGCGCTCGACGTGGTTTGCGCGGAGGCCGAGGAGGCCGTGCGGTCGAACGACTACAACATCATCATCCTGTCGGATCGCGCCTGCGGGCCGGACCGCGTCCCGATACCTTCGCTGTTGGCGACCTCGGCCGTCCATCATCACCTCATCAAGCAGGGGCTGAGAACGTCTGTTGGTCTCGTCGTGGAGACCGGCGAGGCCCATGAAGTGCACCAGTTCTGCACGCTGGCAGGCTATGGCGCCGAAGCGATCAATCCTTATCTTGCGTTCGAGACGCTCGAATCCATGCTCCCAGAGCTGGGGCCTGGTCTGACGGCAGAGGAAGTCAAGAAAAAATATATCAAGGCCGTGGGCAAAGCCATGCTCAAGGTCATGGCGAAGATGGGGATTTCAACCTACCAGTCCTATTGCGGGGCGCAGATTTTCGACGCGGTTGGATTGCGGTCGTCCTTTGTCGAGCGCTATTTCACCGGCACACACACGCAGGTCGAAGGCGTTGGGCTGCGCGAGATCGCGCGCGAAACGGTGGAGCGTCATTCGCTCGCTTTCGGCGATGTGCCCGTGCTTGCCGATCAGCTGGATGTCGGTGGCGATTATGCCTATCGCGTGCGCGGCGAAACGCATGCCTGGCGGCCCCAGACGGTCGCCGACCTGCAGCATGCCGTGCGCGCAACGAAAACCGAAGATGCGATGGCCGGACGCATCCCGCAAAAGTATCGCGATTTTGCGCGCAGCATCGACGATCAGTCCGAACAGGCCTTTACCCTGCGCGGCTTGTTCCGCATTCGCTCTGCAGAGGAGATGGGCCGTGCGCCTGTTCCGCTTGAGGAGGTGGAGCCGGCCAGCGAAATCGTGAAGCGCTTCGCAACGGGTGCGATGAGCTTCGGTTCCATCAGCCGCGAAGCCCACACCACGCTCGCCATCGCGATGAACCGTATCGGCGGTAAATCGAACACCGGTGAGGGTGGCGAGGAAGCCGACCGCTTCAAGCCGCTGCCGAACGGCGATAGCATGCGCTCGGCCATCAAGCAGGTCGCATCTGGCCGCTTCGGCGTGACGACCGAATACCTCGTCAACGCCGACATGATGCAGATCAAGATGGCGCAAGGGGCTAAGCCTGGCGAAGGTGGCCAGCTGCCTGGTCACAAGGTTGATGCCGTCATTGCCAAGGTGCGCCATTCGACGCCCGGCGTCGGCCTGATTTCACCGCCGCCACATCACGACATCTATTCGATCGAGGATCTGGCGCAGCTGATCTTCGATTTAAAGAACGTCAATCCAACGGGTGACGTATCGGTGAAGCTCGTCTCCGAAGTCGGTGTGGGGACGGTGGCCGCGGGCGTTGCGAAGGCGCGCGCCGATCACGTCACAATCTCTGGCTTCGAGGGCGGTACGGGTGCCTCACCTCTGACTTCCATCAAGCATGCGGGCTCACCGTGGGAGATCGGTCTCGCCGAGACGCAGCAGACGCTGGTGATCAATCGGCTGCGCGGGCGCATCGCAGTTCAAGTTGATGGCGGCTTGCGCACGGGCCGCGACGTCGTTGTCGGCGCTCTGCTCGGCGCCGATGAATTCGGGTTTGCGACAGCTCCGCTGATCGCGGCGGGCTGCATCATGATGCGCAAGTGTCACTTGAACACCTGTCCGGTCGGTGTCGCCACCCAAGACCCCGTCTTGCGCGCGCGCTTTACGGGGAAGCCGGAACACGTGATCAACTACTTCTTCTTCGTCGCCGAGGAAGTGCGAGAACTGATGGCCGCACTTGGCTATCGAAGGTTCGACGAGATGATCGGGCAGACCGAAAATCTCGATAAGGAACGCGCAATCTCCCACTGGAAGGCGCGCGGGCTCGATTTCACCAACCTCTTCCATAAGCCGCAGGTGCCAGACGGCGTTGCGATCTATCATTGCGAGCGTCAAAACCACGGTCTGGATAAGGTGCTCGACAATAAGCTCATTGCGCTTGCCAAACCAGCGCTCGAGGATCAGCGGCCCGTCAAGGCAGAACTGGCCATTCGCAACGTCGACCGGTCCACGGGGGCAATGCTGTCTGGCGAGATTGCCAAGCGCTACGGCCATGCGGGACTTCCCGAAGACACCATCTGGCTGACATTGAAGGGCACGGCGGGTCAGTCTTTCGGCGCTTGGGGCGCGCGCGGTCTCACACTCGACCTCGTGGGCGAGGGCAATGACTATGTCGGCAAAGGCCTGTCGGGTGCCAAACTCATCGTACGTCCGAATGCGCTTTCGGGGGTTGTGCCGGAAGAAAGTATGATCGTCGGCAACACCGTGCTCTACGGTGCCATCGAAGGTGAGTGCTACTTCCGCGGGATCGCGGGAGAACGCTTCGCGGTGCGCAACTCTGGTGCCAGCGCGGTCGTGGAAGGCACTGGTGATCATGGCTGCGAATATATGACCGGCGGTTGCGTCGTCGTTCTTGGCCCCACGGGGCGCAACTTTGCCGCTGGCATG